>NZ_FZMA01000014.1:0-52473 GCF_900197775.1 Helicobacter salomonis | reverse complement strand
GATGCTTTTGTTCCTAGCTCCTATGCTCTAAAGCCCGCAAGTTTAAAGTTATGGGGATAGTTAGCTGCATGTGGCAAATTTGTGTTATAAACATAAAAGGCGCTATGCGTAAGAGTTGGAGCATCGACTCTTGGCGTAGGCCTTTTAGCAGATGGATTTTGAGATGACACAATCTTTAAAGGGGTGTGTCAACAAGAATTGATGTGGGCGTTCGCGTCCATTTTTGGAACAAGGAAAACCCATGAAAAATACATTATTCAGTCCATGGAATATTAAAGGTTTAGAATTAAAAAACCGGGTAGTGATGGCGCCGATGGATCAATACAGCGCAGAAAATGGTTACACAAACACATGGCACACACATCACTACACAGCCCGAGCGATTGGGCAAGTCGGACTGATTATTTTGGAAGTAGCAGCTGTGAGTGCAGAGGCTAGAATCGATACACGAGATTTAGGCATCTACAAAGAGGGGCATGTGGAGGGTTTGGCCAAAATTGTTGCAGAATGCCATAAATACGACTCTAAAGTGGCCTTGCAAATTGGCCATGCCGGACGCAAGGGCATGCCAAATACCCCCCTTTTAGCCCCCTCAAGTCTGCCCTTTAGCACAGAAGGTCCCACACCTGAGGAAATGGATCAAGCAGACATTGCACGCGTGATTTTGGACTTTAAACAGGCTGCCATGAGGGCTAAACAAGCAGGCTTTGACGCGCTTGAGATCCATGCCGCACATGGGTATCTACTTAGCAGTTTTTTATCCCCTTTGAGTAACCAAAGGGACGATATTTATGGCAAACAACGGGCCTTGTTATTGCAAGAAATCTTAGAGGCTATTAAGACAGCTACAGATTTGCCCCTGTTGTTGCGTATTTCGGCTACAGATCACCATCCACAGGGTAATACTCCTGAGAAAATGGTAACTCTGCTTGAGCCGCTTAATCTCTTATATGATGCCTTGGATGTGAGTAGCGGAGGTGTGGTGAAAGGACAGCAAATTAAGCCCTATCCGGGTTACCAAATCCCCCATGCAATGTTTTTGAAAGAAGCGCTTAATAAGCCTACAATAGGGGGAGGCATGATCGATAGCCCACACATGGCGCAAAAAATCATCTCTAATGGGTGTGTGGATGCAATCTTTCTAGGTCGTGCCTTATTGCAAAATCCCTTTTGGTGTCTGAATGCAGCCCATACATTAGGGCAAGAAATTAAAATCCCTGAACCCTATGCCCGCATGTTTTACTAACTATCTAATTGAGCTTGTAGATGATTTGAGGTTTTTTTAGGTGCACTTTGAACCGCAAGGGACTATAGATTTATGCGATCAACTTTCCATATTATCTGAGAGCCTCCAAAATTGGGAACACCAATCTTTGACACGCTCCCCATAACTAGAAGCTAGGGGATCGCTCCCCATGGGATCGTGGTATCTCAAAACCTACCTTCCAAGAAGTCTTATGGTTTTTACTCTAGGGGCTGATGCCCCAACTAAGAGGTAAAAAGTGGGATTTCTGCCAAGAATGATTAGGGAATATTTTAGTGCGCTTGAGCGCGTTTAAAATTCTCAACCAAATGCTCGTAAGGTTTAAAATTCTGGGGGATCAGGTCTTGGGAGAGTTTTTGCATGCTTTTGGCGTAGACCTTGGATAGGACTCGATTCACATTTTCCTCAAACTTCTCACCCCGTATAACTGTGGTTTGACTTATGGGCATAAAGCCACCCGAACTGGTGCGCTGTCGACTCACACGCACATGGGCTTTAACCTTGAAATCGGGCAACTCTATACTGGCCATGTGAAAAGCACTACCGCTTTTAGGTTCAATGAGCTTAAGGCGCAAGAAGCCTGCTGATAGATCTGTGACATCCTCTTCGATACCCTGGTTATTGCCAGAGAGCTTCATGTCTGTATCTTCCAAAATATTCACAAACGCACCCACATTGACCACTGCAAAAACATCCGCCTTCTGTGTTGCATTCAGGTCACTTAAAGATGCCCTGATAACCGAGAAACCCCGTTTTTCTAACATCTCAGTGAGCTGCTTTTGTAGAGATGTCTTGAATTTATCTCGCAAAACACTGGGCACATTTTCACTGAAGTTGAGCGCAAGAGGTGCTAGGGCTAAAGTATAGTGGTTTTTTGGCTGCGCATCCTCGTGCAAATCATAGGTATAAACACCCTCAACATGGCGTGTCTCCTTGTTGGCTGCCTGTGCGACTGCAGAGATTCCTAAAAGCGAACACAACACAATCTTTTTGTACATATGAATCCTTTTTTTAAAAAATCTTTCTATGCTAGCTTAAAATGGTTAATACCATGATTAGCGCTTTTTTAAGAAGCGCATCGCTAACTTAAGCATGCGCATCACCAAGTTAAATTTTTTGCGGCTGTCCCAAAAAGATGCGCCCCTTCTACGCCTGGCCATCAGCAAGAATAAGTGGTTTCAAATTCAAAGGGGTGGGGTTTGCTCTCCCAAGGGAAGACTTCAGATTTGAATTTGAAACTCTGGTAAGCTTGGATAAATTCCTCACTAAAAACCGAACCCTTTTTCAAGTAGTCCTTATGGGCTAACATTTCCTCTAGGGCACTGCGCAAGGTATGAGGTAGCTGTTTAATGCCCTGATCTCTGATCTCATCCAAGGTGAGTTTGAAAAGGTTCATGTCCATCGGGGCACCTGGATCGCTTTTAGTATACACCCCATCTAAGCCAGCCATCAAGATCGCCGCAAAGGCCAAGTAGGGGTTAGAAGAATTATCCGGAAAGCGCAATTCAAAACGGGTTGCCTTGCCACTCACCCCATAGGGAATGCGCACGCTTGCGCTGCGATTTTGTGCTGAATAGGTCAGAATTGAGGGGGCTTCATACCCGGGGATCAAGCGTTTGTAAGAATTGCTAGAGGCGTTAGTGAAGGCAGCTAGACTCCTAGCGTGTTTCAACACCCCACCTAAAAAATACAATGCCATTTGGCTGAGATTCTTGTAAACATCTCCACAAAAGAGGTTTTCACCCCCTTTCCAAACGCTCACATGGGTGTGCATTCCACTCCCATTATCCCCATAAAGGGGCTTGGGCATGAAAGTGGCGGTTTTGCCATTGAGATGGGCAACCATTTTCACCACATACTTGAGCTTTTGGACATTGTCAGCGGCCTCTACCAGAGTACCAAAACGCACCCCGATCTCCCCTTGTGCCTGGGCTAACTCGTGATGCACCACATAGGTTTCTAGTCCTACCTGATTTAACACCTTGACAATCTCGGCGCGCAAGTCCATCATGGTGTCTGTGGGAGGGGTTGGCAAATACCCACCCTTACGCCCAGTGCGATGCCCAAAATTCACCCCGCCCTCAAAGCTGCGATCGCGATTCCACTCTCCCTCTTCACTATCAATCTCGTAGTATTGGCAATTCACATCCCCTTTCATCTTGATAGAATCAAAGATGAAAAACTCATTCTCAGCCCCAAAGTAAACCATGTCCCCTAGTCCACTCTCTTGCAGGTGTTTTAAGGCGCGCTTGGCAATTACCCTAGGGCATTTTTCGTATTCTTGTTGCTTGTAAATGTCCCACACATCGCAAAACACAACTACGGTGATGTCCGCACTGAAGGGGTCAATGAAGTAACGCACCAAATCAGGCTGTAAAATCATGTCCGATTTGTCAATGCTCTGCCATGCCTTAAAGCAACTCGCATCAAAGGGGATACCATGTTGCAATAAATCCCGATCCACACTGGAAAAAGAATACCCGATGTGATTCCAAGTGCCTTTTACATCAGTAAACCTAAAATCCACAAATTCCACTTCTTTCTCTTTGCAAAAATCCAGGAATTTTTGCACATCTGCATCGCTGTTATGAAGTTCCATTGACCACCTTGTATTTTTTTGCGCATTGTAACATAAAAGACTAAAATCAAGCGTGCGCGGGGGGACTTTCTGCCAAGGGTGGGTTAATCACGCCACGCCATGCACGATAACAAATGCGCACGCTTGCCACTAACACCATCAGCGCGACCACCATGAAAAAAATACACAGGACTGCGTCAATGCTGTGGTTAGCGATGGATTGCTTGAGCAGATCAATTTGCTTGGGGTCATTAGTGTGAGCGAGTTTTTCTAAGAGAATCTGGGCAGTGGCAACGTGGGATACATGGTTTAACACGCTATCACTCCCCCTAGGCAGCACCTTTAATATCCCACTATAAAAGGTGATCCCTAAAATTAAGACCGCAGGGATTGCTGTTACCAGCGCGTATTTAAAGCGTTGCATTTTAAAGAGAATGGTTGTGCCCAGCAAAAGTGCCATGCCAGCTAGCATTTGGTTGCTCACTCCAAAAAGGGGCCAGAGCGTGTAAATGCCTCCCTTTGGGTCAATGGTGGCTTGGTGCACAAAATGCCCCCAAAGAGCTACACATAGCAGAGTGGCAAAAATCCCCGCGCCATAGGATTGTGTATTGCCCAGAGGCTTGTAGAGATTACCCAAAATGTCTTGGATCATGAAGCGAGCCGTGCGTGTGCCCGCATCCACAGCTGTGAGAATAAACAAGGCTTCAAAGAGAATAGCAAAGTGATACCAAAAAGCCATCACACTGGGATCACCCAGGAGTTGGTAAACCACCATGCTCAGTCCAATAGCAAAAGTGGGCGCGCCCCCCGTGCGACTCAAAATAGTTTGTTCACCGATGTTTTTGGTGATATTCTCTATCTCTTCCTTACTAATGGAGAAACCCCAAGAGCTGATCACCTTGGCCGCTTCTGTGATGTCGCTCCCAATTGTGCTTTGGGGCGCGTTGATGGCAAAATATAGCCCAGGGTGCAAGATGGCAGCCATGAGTAAGGCCATGATGGCCACCGCGGATTCCATCACCATAGAACCATAGCCTACAAGACGCGCATGACTCTCCTTGGCAATCATCTTAGGGGTGGTGCCTGAAGCGATCAGGGCGTGAAAACCACTAATCGTCCCACAAGCAATGGTGATAAAGAGAAAAGGAAAAAGCGCGCCAGCAAACACCGGTCCGCTTCCATCGACAAAATGCGTTAATTTGGGGATTTGCAAGGGCGGAGCGACAAAGATAATCGCCAAAGCCAACACCAAAATCACGCCAATTTTTAAAAAGGTGCTCAAATAATCCCTAGGAGCTAGCAAGAACCACACGGGCAAAATGGAAGCGATGAACCCATAAGCGATAATGAGCCATGCTAGCGTGCCCTCTGAGAGAGTGAAGTAAGAAGCTAACAGAGGATCATTGGCCACGATTTTGCCATAATAAATCGCCAAGAGTAAGAGCGCAAAACCTAGTAAAGAGCTCTCTAGCACTTTCGCTCTGAAAAAGCGCATGTAAAGTCCCATGAAAATGGCGATGGGAATGGTGCAGGCGATCGTAAAAAGCCCCCATGGGGAGTGGGCTAGGGCCTTGACCACCACCATCGCTAAAATTGCAATGATGATGATCATGATCCCTAAAATCCCCAACATCGCAAACCAGCCTACCAACGCTCCCATCTCTTCCTTGACCATCTCACCTAGAGATTTTCCATTGCGGCGCATTGAGACAAATAACACCACAAAATCGTGCACACAGCCCCCCAGCACGCTCCCAATTAAAATCCAGAGAACCGAGGGCAAATACCCCATTTGGGCGGCTAAAATAGGCCCCACTAAGGGCCCTGCCCCCGCAATGGCTGCAAAATGATGTCCAAAGGTGATAGCTTTATTGGTAGGAACATAATCGCGTCCATCATTGCGGATGCAGGCAGGAGTTAGGCGCGTATCATCTAAACATAACACTCTATAAGCGACAAAATGGCTGTAAAAACGATAACCTAAAGAATAGATACAAATAGCAGCACACACCAGCCAAAGCGTGTTAATGCTCTCGCCCTTGTGTAAGGCCAACACCCCCAAGCATACTGCACCCACGATGGCTACAAGACCCCAACCCAAATTACCCAACGCTTTCTTCATGCAACTCCCTTATTTGTTACCATGCGCACTATAAGACGCTGTGTTAGCGTCAACCTCTAATGCCCGCCATGGGGATTACCAACTCTAAAAAAGAGGAAAAGCCAGAGTGACTAGCAACCAAATTTTGAGATAGCACAACCCTCTTGGGAAGTATGCCAAAAGTTTACGCCTCTTTGGACTTATATGAGGTAGAGGAGGTATGTATGAGTTTCTAATCATCAAAGACTCGCTCATTGAGTTTTGAGGTAATGTAGGAGCTATCTTGTCACAAAAACTTCTACCATAAGGCCTTAGCGATACTGGTATAGCCAAAGCTACGGATGTAAATAATATTATGCTTATTAACACAGAAAGTGTTGGGAGATAGAGGCACAGCACCGTGGCATTCCACGAAAGTGAAGTTGTAAATATCCTGGTCATCTGCTCGAATATGCACCTGCTCGCCAGAGGCATTGTTCACGCGCGCTATGTAGATTTTATGTGGGAAAATCGTAGGGGAACGAATATCCGCAGAGGTACTCACTGCAGCGTAGAGCGAGGAAAACAAGCCTCCCAAAACGCCTAGATATTGGTTGGAAATGGCCTCTAACCCTACTTTTAAGACTGTGGAAGTGATTGCACGGGTAATGATGTAGGGCAGTTGTTTTTTAAATTCATTCCCAATTAATCCGTCTAAGAGAACTAGCTCTTCAAAATTGCGCTGTTGGTGCGCTGTGCTCAAACTGAAATTGCTGTGAAAGTCCGTGCCATCTACCAGCTGGGGTAGAGCTAAACTTGCCGTGTAAATCCCTTCAGGAATGGGAATAGGGAGGGTAATCTTAAACTCCTGCTTGGTGGCTTGTTTGCCATCTTCAATGAAAATCCATGTGAATTTTTGTTCAGAAGGGTGCTGAAAAAATAGCAAATCTTCACCGATGCTGATAGCATGGCTGATGCCATACGCCTCCTTGAGATAGTCTACCCCTTTAGCGCGCTCACTATTTAGGGCAAAAAACAATCCCGAGAGATAAGAAACGGCTGGGTTAATTAAATCACTATAAGCGGCAAAGCGGTCCAAATTAGAATAGTTTTCACTCAGCACTTCTTGGACTTTCGATTCGGAATCCTGTGCACTCAGTCTGGCAGACCCCTTTTCGCGCATCTTCTCGATGGCTTTTTGGATTTGTTTGTAGTAAAATTCCTTGGCGCGCCGCTGCCTATCATTGGCGCGGTTAAACTCCACGCGTGCATTTGCTGGATCGCCTATGAGCATGTAGTCCATGGCTTTATAATAATTCATGAGCACACTCTCATAGATACTGCCTATATAAGTCTTGACATTGTCATTGACCAGCACCGCACCTACATTGCTCATAGATTTGTTGAATAAATTAATGTGGTGATTATACAGGGTTTCTGCCGCATCGAGCGCACTGATGGAATCCTTATACTGTCCCAACATCAATGCGCTCATGCCCCTTTGTAAATCCCAAAGCGAACCATCTTTATGATCTTTAGTGCTCATTTGTGTGGAAAAGAGATAAGCATTTTGCATGCCAAGAGGAGAATAATATGCACGATCAAAACGAGCGAATTCTGAACGATGCCCTGTGCAGCCCGCAAAGAATAATACAATCAAGATTGCATAACAATAACGCCACATTTTCACATGCTCTCCTTAGATCTTATTCTATCAGATTTATCAGAGCATAAGCAATATTGTGCTAGAATCGGGCTTGCCTTTTTTCAGACCTATGCAATAGAGTGTTAAGTCAACGCTTCAGGGTGGAAACACAGCAGAGCAGCTTGGCATTTTGTGTGCCTTAGCCATCTGGGGAAAGGCGATCTTCATTGAGAATGACACATGCGTTTAATTTTCATGGGAACTTCCCCCTTTGCCCGAATTGTCCTGGATTATCTCTTAGATCACTTTGACATCGTTGCCCTTTTTACACAACCTAGCAAACCTTTTGGGCGCACCCAAAAACTCAAGCACTCTGCCACCAAAGAGTTCTTGCAACGCACCCATCCGCATATTCCCATTTTCGAACCAATCAAGTTAGATACTTCTATGATTGAGACAATAGCTGCCCTTAAACCTGATGCAATCGTCGTGGTCGCTTATGGCAAAATTCTCCCCCAAACTCTGCTGGACATTGCGCCTTGTTTGAACTTGCATGGCTCGATTTTGCCCCAATTCAGAGGAGCATCACCCATCCAGGAAATGATTTTAAAAGATGTACCAGAATTTGGAGTGAGCGTGATTGCCATGAACGCACAGATGGACGCAGGAGATATTTTGGGTACTGCACGCATGCCCAAAGAACGCTATCTAAGTGCGCCAGAGTTGAGCGCGCTTTTGGCTCCCCTGGGGGCTCAATTACTCAGCGATATTTTGAAACAACCCTTTAACCCCATCGCTCAAGATCATGCTCAAGCAAGTTATTGTGCCAAAATTCTCAAGCAGGACGGATTAGTTGCATTTCACAATGCTAAAGAAGTGTTTTTAAAAGCCCTAGCCTATGACCCTTGGCCTGGGGTGTTTTTGGCAAGTGGACTCAAACTCTTTGGCGTAGAATTGCTGGATGAGCAGAGCGTGCATGAACTAGGAAGCCTTTTAGGTTTCGATCAAGAAAGTGTGCTGGTGGGTTGTGCTCGGGGAATCCTTAAAATTGCACACCTGCAAGCCCCCGGCAAGCAGAGAATCTGTGCTAAAAGCTATGTGAGTGGTAAACGCCTCAAACTGGGAAGTGTATTAACATAATGCGGATTTTGTCATTTGAGCATCTGCCTTCCACACAGGTTTACCTAGCCGAACAGATCAGGCAGAACACGATTGCGTTACCCATATGTGTGGTTGCCAAAGTGCAGAGTGCAGGAGTGGGGAGTCGCGGTTGCGCGTGGGAGCAGGTAGAGGAGGGCTTGACTTTTTCCTTTGCAATGAAAATACGAACTCTGCCTCACGATGTGCCCAAACAGAGTTGGAGCGTGTATTTTGGTTTTCTTTTCAAAGAAAGTTTGGACAATGCACGGGTATGGCTCAAGTGGCCCAATGATCTCTATCTTGGAGGTGATAAAATCGGGGGAGTGATGAGTCAAATGATGCGCGATACTCTGATCTGTGGGATTGGCCTTAATCTTAGGGCAGAACGCTATGGTGCACTGGGGATCGTGGATAAAGACGCGTTATTACAGAGATTTTTGGCACGCGTTCAAGAGCGCATTGGGTGGTCAGAAGTGTTAGAGGCTTATCGCCTAGAATTTAAGGCACACCATCATGGCTTCTTCCACCATGGGGGACTCAAAGTTCCTTTGCGTGATGCTGTGATTTTGGAAGATGGAGGTTTACAGATTGGAGAGCAGGTCTATTACGGGGCTAGGTGATTTAAGCAAAGCTTTGTTAGAATCGCCCCTTTAGGCAAGGATCAAGCGTGGATATTTCGATTAACCTATATTTGATGTTGGTAGTGTTTGTGACTTTTGTGTTGCTCATGTGGTTCTCTCATGTGTGGATTTACAAGCCCATGTTGACTAACATGGACACACGAGAGGGCTCTATGGGACAGGATGGGGCTTTCATCGAAAAAACTACCCAGGAGATCGCGCACTTAAAGCAAGAGGCTGATCGTTTACTCAGAGAGGCGCGACTCCAAGCCAATACGATTCTCCAAGATAGCTTACAAAAAGCCAGGGAGGATTATGAAAATGTGCTCGCCCAAAAGGAGAGCGATCTGCAGAAAGAACTAGAGATTTTTATGCAAGGTCTAAAGGAAAGTAAAAGTGAATTGCAATTACAATTAAACCAGAATTTGCCCGCCTTGGAGATGTCTTTGCGACAGAAAATATCTCAAATGTAGGAACAAAACTTGGTACAGCGTGCGTTACTCGGATTCTTATTGTGTGGGGGGGCGTTTTTGTGGGGTGCTGGAGGGCATGATATCTCTCAGACAGATATTGTCTTGAGGGTTGTGAACTTTGTCCTATTTGTGGCTTTGGTTTGGTATTTCATTAGTGGGAGCTTGAAACGCATGCTGGAGCAGAGGCGTGCTAAAATTGCGAGCAAGTTGAGTGCCCTGCAAGAACAACGCCAAACCATCAAGGAGGAAAAGGAGCGCGCGCTTAAGACCTTGGAGCGAGCCAAGCAAGAGGCTAATCAGATCATTTCTGGCGCCAAACAAGAAGCCTTCTTGTTGGAGCAGAGATACGAACAGCAAGCTAAGAATGTTATTGAAAAACTGATCAAAGACAATCAGAATACGAGAGATAAAGAGATGTTAAAAATCCAACAAGAGGTCGTTGCGGAACTCTTGGATACTCTCTTCAAAACTGAGCAAGCTGGTTTCGACGCTTCCACTTATGTACACTTACTCCAAGATAAGGTGGCGGGATGAGTCTTGTGGCAAAGAAGTATGCTCGGGCACTTAGGGAGAGTTTTGGCGATGATTTACAAAGGGCCATGGAGGCCTTGGAGCGTGTCTGTGTGCTCTATACATCTCCAGACTTTATAGAATTCTTGCAATCTCCCTATTACTCGCGTGTTGTTAAACAAAAATTCTTGAGCGATGCTTTAAAAGATGAGGATACGCGCTTACAGCACCTGCTAGAAGTCATGGGTGATCATAGGCGTTTGCTGTGCTTGCCAGAAATTTACCATGAGTTATGTGCATGGGTACAAAAGCAGAAAAATGCCTACAAAGGTTACCTTTACTGCAATCAAGAAATAGGGGATTTGCGCGCGCTCGAGACACAGGTTGCCAAGCGTCTGGGGATTACTTTGAGTTTGGAGAGCGTGTGGACAGAACATGAGGGCATTCGCCTTGAAATCCCCGATTTAGGTGTGGAAGTGGCTTTTTACAAAGAGCATTTCTTCCGTCAGCTCAAGTACTTCATCATGGAAGCGGTTTAAATTTCACAAGGAGAGTAGGTGTTAAAACTAAAAGCCGAAGAGATCAGCGCAATTATCAAAGAGAGAATTGAGAGCTTTGCCCCTGACATCAATATTACCCAAGTAGGTAAGGTGATTGCTTATGCCGATGGGGTTGCTAAAGTGTATGGACTTAAAGATGTGATGTCTTATGAGGTCGTAGAGTTTGACACGGGCGATCGTGGACTAGCTTCTAACCTAGAAGAGGGTAGTATCGGGGTGATTGTCCTGGGAAGTGGGAAAGATATTAAAGAAGGTACAAGTGTTAAACGCACCAAGCAGTTGATGAAAGTGCCTGTAGGCGATGCGGTAGTAGGACGCGTGATCAATACCTTGGGCGAACCCATTGATGGCAAAGGACCTATTGGCGCAGAGGAATTTAGATTTGTAGAGCAAAAAGCCCCCGGAATCATGGATCGTAAATCCGTGCATGAGCCATTGCAAACAGGTATTAAAGCCATTGATGCGCTTGTGCCCATCGGGCGCGGGCAGCGTGAGCTCATCATTGGGGACAAACAAACAGGTAAAACCACTGTTGCCATCGATACCATTATCAATCAAAAAGATCAGAATGTGATCTGTATTTATGTTGCCATTGGGCAAAAGGAATCCACGGTAGCTCAGGTGGTGCGCAAATTAGAGGAATACGGCGCGATGGAGTATAGCGTGGTGGTGAATGCCCCTGCTTCGGCTTCTCCTGCTATGCAGTATCTAGCCCCCTATGCTGGAGTCACCATTGGGGAGTATTTCAGGGATCATGGCAGACATGCCTTGATTATTTACGATGATCTGAGCAAACACGCTGTGGCGTATCGTGAGATTTCTCTGATCTTGCGCCGCCCTCCTGGGCGCGAAGCCTTCCCTGGAGATGTGTTCTACATTCACTCTAGGTTGTTAGAGCGTGCGGCTAAAATGAGCGATGAAAAGGGTGCGGGCTCTCTGACTGCTTTGCCGATTATTGAAACCCAAGCAGGCGATGTATCTGCCTATATCCCCACTAATGTAATTTCAATCACAGACGGACAGATTTTCTTGGAAACCGATCTATTCTATTCGGGTATCCGCCCGGCGATCAATGTGGGTCTGTCCGTTTCTAGGGTAGGCGGGGCAGCCCAAATCAAAGGCACTAAACAGGTGGCGGGCACTTTGCGCTTGGATTTAGCGCAATACCGCGAATTACAAGCTTTCGCCCAGTTCGCCTCCGATCTTGATGAGGCTAGCCGCAAGCAGCTCGATCGCGGACAGCGTATGGTGGAAGTGCTCAAACAACCCCCCTATTCTCCCCTGCCCATTGAAAAGCAAATTGTGATGATTTATGCGGGTGTAAAAGGGTTTTTAGACGATGTGCCAACTAATAAAGTGGTTGCTTTCGAGGAAAGGCTTTATCCCTTTTTGGAATCCAAATACCCCAATGTCTTAGAGGATATCCGCACTAAAAAGGCCTTAGATAAGGACTTAGAAGCGGCACTCAAAGTGGCGATTGAAGAATTTAAACTAGGCTTCTAAGATGGGTGGAAGTCTCAAGGATATTCGAAAAAAAATCGTCAGTGTCAAGAACACTCAAAAGACTACCCGCGCTATGAAGCTGGTATCTACCTCCAAGCTCAAAAAGACAGAGGAAGTTGCCAAGCGTTCTAGGGTATTTGCCCAGAAACTCACGGAAGTTGTGGGAGATATTTGCGCCAAGATCAAGGCGCGCAATGTTAAGGGCATTGAGAGCAAGTATTTTGCCCAGCTCGAACACCCCGCCATTCAAAAACTGGATATTGTTTTTGTGACAGCAGACAAAGGGTTATGTGGGGGGTTCAACATGACGACTATTAAGGAAGTCTTGCGCTTCATTAATCGCTACCAAGCGCAGGGTATTAAGGTGCGTTTAAGAGGGATTGGCAAGAAAGGCGTGGCGTATTTTACATACAATGGGATTGATTTGCTGGACAAAGCAATCGATCTAAGTTCAGCCCCTGATTATGAGAGGGCAAGCGTTTTTATTGATAGAGCGGTGCAGGATTATCTCAATGGCTTGACAGATAGCGTGGTGATCATTCACAATGGCTTTAAGAATATGATTTCACAGGAATTGCGCGTGCAACAGATTCTGCCCTTAGATTTTGCGGAAGTGAGCCCAGATACCCAAGAGGGCATTGTAGTAGAGCCAGATGATGAAGAGGGGGTTATTTTAGATGCTTTAGCTAAGAAATTTATCGACTTTAGCATGTACTATGCCTTGTTGGATTCGTTGGCTGCAGAGCATAGCGCGCGCATGCAGGCTATGGACACCGCGACAAATAATGCCGCCGATTTGGTCAGGAGTTTGACAATTTCTTACAACAAGGCCCGTCAGGAAGCGATCACCACGGAGCTTGTAGAGATCAATGCTGGCGTAGAGGCGATTAAATAAAGGAGTAACATGGAGAAGATGGTAGAAAACACGGGAACTATGGAGGGGAAGATCATACAGATCATGGGACCCGTAGTGGATGTGGATTTTGAAGACTACTTACCCGCTATTTACGAAGCCTTGGACATCGTTTACGATTTTGAGGGAGAGAGTAAAAATCTTGTTTTAGAGGTGGCGGCACACTTAGGAGATAATCGTGTGCGCACCATTGCTATGGACATGACGGAGGGCCTTACACGAGGGCAGAAGGTTGTTGCGCGGGGCAAAATGATTGAGGTACCCGTGGGCGAAGAGGTGCTGGGGCGTATTTTCAATGTGGTGGGAGAGGTGATCGACGAGGGCGAACCCTTGAAAGAACCCACCACTTGGCCTATCCATAGAAATGCGCCTTCTTTCGATCAACAGAGCACCAAAACGGAGATGTTCGAAACAGGGATTAAGGTTGTGGACTTGCTCGCTCCTTATTCTAAGGGAGGTAAGGTTGGATTGTTTGGAGGGGCGGGAGTGGGCAAAACCGTTATTATTATGGAGCTCATCCATAATGTGGCTTATAAACACAGCGGGTATTCTGTCTTTGCCGGCGTGGGTGAGCGCACTAGAGAGGGTAATGACCTTTATCATGAGATGAAAGAAGGGGGAGTTTTAGACAAAGTTGCGCTTTGCTATGGACAGATGAATGAGCCTCCGGGGGCAAGAAATCGCATTGCCTTTACAGGGCTAACAATGGCCGAATACTTTAGGGATCAAAAAGGCTTGGACATTTTGATGTTCATTGACAACATTTTTAGATACGCCCAATCAGGTGCAGAGATGTCGGCTCTGCTAGGGCGTATTCCCTCTGCCGTGGGTTACCAGCCCACTTTGGCGAGCGAAATGGGTAAACTTCAAGAGCGCATCACCTCTACAAAAAATGGCTCGATCACTTCTGTGCAGGCGGTTTATGTGCCGGCTGATGACTTGACGGACCCAGCCCCTGCCTCAGTCTTCGCGCATTTAGATGCCACAACGGTGCTCAATCGCAAGATCGCTGAAAAGGGGATTTATCCGGCTGTGGACCCCTTAGATTCTACCTCTAGGATTTTAGACCCTCAAGTCATTGGTGAGGAGCATTACCGCGTGGCTACTGGTATCCAACAAATCTTGCAAAAATACAAGGATTTACAAGATATCATCGCAATCTTGGGGATGGATGAGCTTTCTGAAGAAGATAAGAAAGTTGTTGAGCGTGCGCGTAAAATTGAAAAATTTCTCTCCCAGCCTTTCTTTGTAGCGGAGGTTTTTACGGGCAGTCCCGGGAAATATGTGACTTTAAAGGAAAGTTTAGAAGGCTTTGGGGGGATTTTAGAGGGCAAATACGATGAGATTCCCGAGAATGCTTTTTACATGGTGGGCAATATTCAAGAGGTAGTAGAAAAATACGAGAAAATGAAAGCTGAGGGCAGCAAGGATAAAAAGAGCGCGTCATAAAGGACAGACATGGGATTGGTCGTGAGTATTGTCGTGCCCCAGGGGTTGATTTTTTCAGGAGAAGTGGATCGCATTACCTTGCCCGGGGCAGAGGGAGAGTTTGGAGTCTTGGAGGGGCATAGCAATATGGTGTCCTTGCTAAAAAGTGGGGTGATTGAGATTGAACGCAATCAGGAAAGCAGCTTAATTGCTATTAGTTGGGGTTATGTAGAGGTCAAGCATACTAGTGTGGATATTTTAGCTGATGGGGCGGTGTTTATTAAAGGTGATGACGAAGTTTACAAGGCTAAAAAGCTCTTGGAGGACGCCACTGCTGATAGGCTCGCCATTTCTAGCGTTATTGCGCGTATTGAAACGCGTGGCTTGAGGTAGGGCGTGGCCTCCTTACAGAATTTCATTTACGAAAGTGGGTTTGTTACCCTGGCTGTACTTCTTTGTCTTTCGCTTTATTTTATCTTGACTCTGTGGATATTCTTCTACAAGTATGTGGCGATCAAGACCAATATTCTCAAGGAGCGGCGCGCACTCGAAGCCCTTATGGCAGGCAATACGAGTCTGTTGAGCGTGAAATTCGATCTAGAGCGTTTCTCCAAAGAGCTCCTTTTGATCTGGAAAAATCAAGTGCTTCAACAGAACACGACGGGACTCGTTGTGCTAAGTATCATCGCGTCCACGGCACCTTTTATCGGATTATTCGGAACGGTGGTAGAGATTTTAGACGCTTTTGGACGCTTAGGCACACAGGTTTCCTTTGATGTGATCGCTCCTGTGATCTCTAAAGCACTTGTGGCTACAGCTGCGGGCATTTTAACTGCAATTCCGGCTTATTCTTTTTTCTTAATTCTCAAACGCAAGGTCTATGATCTTTCTGTCTGTGTACAGATGCAAATAGATTTTTTGGTGGCTAAGGAAAGCTGATCGTGTTCGAAGTGGAACACTGGGATGCGGACAAACCTGAACTTAACATCACACCTCTGGTAGATATCATGCTTGTCTTGCTGGCGATTTTGATGATTGCCACCCCCACGATCACTTACCAAGAAAAGATCAGTCTTCCCAGGGGTTCTAAAAATAAACAGACCACAAAGGGCACTGTTTTAGAAATCCGCATGGATTTTGCAGGTAAAATTTATGTTCACAACAAAGTCTATTCCTATAACACTTTTCCGAGTGCTTTCCGCGTTCTTGCAGCTTCCTATGATAAAAATACAGCGATTTATGTGCGTGCAGATAAGCGTCTAGCTTATGAGAAAATTATCTACTTACTCAAGAGTATCCGAGAAGCAGGTTTTGCTAAGGTTTCTCTAGTCACTAGTGCGTGATGAACAAAAAGCTTGTCGTCGGCTCAGGGGCTTTGGCTTGCTTGTGCTATGCTCTCCTTTTTGTTCTTCTACTCTCTACTAAACAAATGCAAAAGGTGCATATCCAAGAGAGTATGGACATCGCCTTAATCATGGATACTTTGCCAACCCCAGCCTCCAATCCTTTTCAAGATTTGGGTGTTAGCAGCATGTTTGCCTCTATCCCAGACAAAGAGCCTAGCGTTTCTAATGAGGCCCAAAATCAAGAACATCTTCAGGCTTTGGAGCGCACACAGGCATTTCTCAAAAATATCTCTTCTAATCAGCACCAACAAGCCCTAAAGGACTTGCAAAATAGTCTTAGCAATATTACAGAACAGCTCCAAACCCTGCAGCATAAAAGTATTGACTTTCAAATTCCCAAGGAGGAAAAGATATCCCAGGAGGAGTATCAAGCTTGGTTTCAAGAAATTTACAAAATTTTGTATGGGCATTGGAAGCTCAGTTTTAAGAAACCCGCATCGGTAGGAGCTTTGATCACCATTTCTGCTAATGGGCAATTTAGTTTTGCCATTGTGGAGTACTCTCCCTTTGCAGACTATAATCGAGAAATTGAAAACCTCTTAGCTTCTCTGCAAACTCAAAAATTCCCCCCCTATCCCAAGGGCTCCATCACCCTGAAGGTAAATTTCAAGACAAAGGATCAATGATGCGCATTCTCTGGATACTGCTAGCATGTTGGCAGACCTATCTCTTGGGTGTGGATGCTACTTTGGATATTGTGAAAGATATTGAAAAATTGCCCAAAGTGGAAGTGCGTTATCTTGATAATGCGCAAGAACCTTATCTCTCAAAAATTTACAATCTATTGCTCTCGGATCTGAGAATCAGTAACCATGTGGAAGTGGTTGGCGTGGGTGCACAGAGTGAAAATGTGGATTACACCACGATGGCAAACCAAGGAATCGCCTTGCTCGTCAGCCTACGAGTCGACAAACCAGATCAGATTAGCGTGCGTCTCTACGACATTACCCATCAGAATGTGCTGGGGGTCAAAGATTACACTTTTACAAAGAAGGAACTTTATCCTTTTATCGCACACCGCGTCGCAATTGACATTAACGATGCGCTCAAAGCCCCTTCTATTGCGTGGATGGATCGCTTTGTGGTTTTTGCAAAGTATCTAAAACCTGGAGTTACTAGTATTGTAGTTGCAGACTATAGTTTAACCTACCAACAAGATATCATTAACAACGGAATGCTCAATGTTTTCCCTAAATGGGCTGATGCGGAACAAAGTGCCATCTATTATACGCAGTATTTGCGCCAACCTACGATCATTAAATACAATTTGCGCAATGGCTCCAGTGAAGTGATCGCCCAAAGCGGTGGTATGGCCGCTGTCTCTAGTGTAAGTCAGAATGGGGAAAAATTACTCTTAACCCTAGCCCCAGAAGGTCAAAGCGATATTTTTCTCTACGATACACTGAAAAAAACTCGAACGCGCCTGACAAATTATCAAGGCATTGATGTGCTAGGGAATTTCGTCGACCACGAAAAGGCCATGGTGTTTGTTTCAGATCGAGCAGGCTATCCTAATGTTTATCTCAAGAAACTCAAAGCTGATGCCCCCATAGAACAGGTCATTTTCTATTCCAAGAATAACGATTCAGTCGCCACTTCAGGTGATAATATTGTCTATGTGAATCGTGAGGATCGCGATGCGAGTGGGCAAAGCAATTTTAATCTCCATCTCATCACACTGAAAAGTGATTATGTGCGCCGTTTGACGGCAGGTGGAGTGAATCAAATGCCACGCTTTTCTCGAGATGGACAAGCCATCATGTTCTTAAAAAAAGCGGCCCAGCAAAGTGCCCTGGGCGTTATCTTGCTAGACTACAATCAAAGCTACCTCTTTCCTTTAGAGGATGTGCAGATCCAGTCCTTTGATTGGTAGTTTAAGAGAGAAAAAGCTATAATGGAGGAATTGTTTTGCAAAATTGAGCTCAAAGGAGAGTTATGAATAAATGGGCAGTGGCTGGGGCCTTGGCCACCTTGTTAGTGATTGTGGGTTGTGGTGGTAAAGGGCAAGCGGGGCCAACACCCCAACCTCCACAAGCTCAGAGCATACAACCTCCAAGTGAGCAGCCCGTTCAAAACCAGACCGTTCAGCCTGAAGAAGCACATCAGGAAAGCACGCCAGCTCCAGAGCCTAGCCCTCATGTAGAAAGTGGAACGGTCGTGAGTCAGGTTTATTTTGATTTTGATAAGTATGACATCCGTGCGGATATGCAAGATGCTCTTGATCAGGGGGCAGAGAAAATCCAGGAATACAAAATGAAGGTGCTCTTGGAGGGCAATACAGATGAATTTGGCACAGGTGAATATAACTTTGCTTTAGGCAACAAGCGAGCCTTAAGTGTTAAGCAAGCCCTGGTTCTCAAGGGTATTGACGAGTCTGAGATTCAGGTCGTGAGTTTTGGAGAAACCAAACCAATTTGTCAAGAAAAAACCAAAGAGTGCTATCGAAAAAATAGAAGGGTAGATATTAAAGTCGTCGATTGATGTGTGTGCGTTATTGGCTATTGGTCGCAGGAGGGGCCCTAAGCCTCAGTGGTGGCGAGCCTTCTGCCTTTGACTTGCAGAGTGGAGCGACCAAGCAGGAACTGGGCGCGCTTAAATCTAGCAATAAGAATTTGGAGGGCATTATCACAGCCTTGAAGAGCCAGGCAGACTCTCTTTTGCAGAGTCAAGATGGTCTCAGGAGTCTTGTTGAGGGTCAGGGTTCTAAACTTAAAGAAGTCACTGACACTTTGAATACTTATAACGACACCTTAAAAACACTCAAAGCAACTCAGAGCATGCAGGAAAATGTGCTCAAGGAACAGGCAAGCTCAGTAGAGACTCTAAAATCTCAAGTGGAAGCTAATAAGAACTCACTCAGTCAACTGGATCAAAGACTTAATGAAATGAATAGTCTGCTCACTCGGATGAATACGGATTTTGCAACTAAATTAAAATCCATCCAGACATCTATCCAGGAGCAGGCAAATCTGAATGCCAAAAAACTTAAAGAGCTCGCCCAACTTCAAGCGAATGCGATGCAAAGAAAGACAACACCCGCTCCTGAGCAGGATGAAGTAACTTTTGAAAAAGACCCTGCTAAACGCCAACAAATTGCCCAGGAAGCCTTAAACCTCTATCGTCAAAAGCGTTTTGATCAAGCCCAAGCCCGTTTTGCGTGGTTGGGGGAAATAGATTATAAATCTGCATATCACTATTACATGGCAGGCGAAGCTGCTTACATGCAAAAGAAGTATAAGGACGCCATTGCCCTTTACAAGAAAAGTGCGCTCATTAAGGATAAAACAGAATATATGCCCATTTTGCTGTGGCACACAGCGTGGGCCTTTAAGTTCCTGGGTGATCAAAAAAATCACCGCAAGTTTCTGCGTTCATTGACCAATCTCTATCCAGAGAGCGAACAGGG
Source organism: Helicobacter salomonis (assembly GCF_900197775.1). Classification (NCBI taxonomy): domain Bacteria; kingdom Pseudomonadati; phylum Campylobacterota; class Epsilonproteobacteria; order Campylobacterales; family Helicobacteraceae; genus Helicobacter; species Helicobacter salomonis. Next base: position 32,947 of record NZ_FZMA01000014.1, on the reverse strand, counting down.
CAAAAAAGCCTCGATAGCCTTAGATAAAAATCCTAAACTTAACTAATAAGGGTAACCATGACAACACAGACTAAACAAGTCGCTATCATTGAATATCAAGTGATTGACCCCCAGACTCGAGAAGTCATCGACTCCAATATCGGAAAGAAGCCTTTAGAATTTGTAGTGGGTGCAGGGCAGGTGATCGTAGGTGTGGAAAAAGCACTTGAAAAAGCGACTATTGGGGAAGTGCTCGTGGTGGACATTCCTCCTCAAGAAGCGTACGGAGAGTACCGCACGGATTATTTACAAGAGGTACCTAAAAGTCAATTTGAAGGAATCGAGTTAAAAAGAGGAATGACTTTGTTCGGACAGGGGGAAAATCAGGAAAGCGTGCAAGTTAGCGTTAAAGATTTTGGGAGCGAGATGGTTATGCTAGACTACAATCACCCATTGGCAGGCAAAACCCTCACCTTTCATATTAAACTTCTAGGTTTCAGAGAAGCTTTAGAGCAAGAGATTGCCAATGTGCACCATGCTTCTAAGCAGTGTTGTGGGGGCGGATGTGGCTGTAAACACTAAGCAAGATTACTAGGATTGTATGCACATTTTAAATCTTGGAATCATCGGGCTGGGCTGTGTGGGCATGGAGGTGGTCAACATTTTAGAGCGCAACCGCGCGTGGATTACACAACGCTGTGGCTGCACCTTACAAGTGCGCAAGGGAGTAGTACGCGATCTTTCTAAAAAGCGCGTGCTCAATTTTCCTCTTAGCGATCGTGTAGAGGATGTCTTAGAGGACGCAAGCATTGATATTGTTGTAGAATTAATGGGGGGAGTGCAGGAAGCCTTTAGCATCGCGCAACAGGCCCTTAAAAACAATAAGGCCTTTGTCACAGCCAATAAAGCAATGCTCGCACAACACTACCACACCCTACAATGTTTGACTAAGAGGGCCATTGGTTTTGAAGCCAGTGTGGGGGGTGGACTTCCCATTATCAGGGCGCTTAAAGACGGGTTGGGGGCTAATCAAATTCTTTATCTTGCGGGGATTTTGAATGGGACAAGTAATTTTATTTTAAATCAAATGGAGCTGGGCGCTCCCTTTAAAGAAGCCCTGCAACAAGCCCAAGCACTGGGCTATGCAGAAGCCGATCCCAGCTTGGACATCAGCGGAGAAGACAGTGCGCATAAACTCTTAATTCTAGCTACTCTAGCATTCCATACCCAACCTAATCTCAGCCATGTGGAAGGGATTGAACATATTGAATTCATAGATATTCAATATGCAAAACGCCTAGGATACCGCCTCAAACTCTTAGCCACCGCACGGTGTTGTGATCAACGATTAATGCTAGCCGTGCGCCCCACTCTCATCCCTCAAGCCCATTTTTTAGCCCAGGTGGATGGAGTGATGAATGGAGTGGTTGTGGGGGGAGATTGTGTGGGCGAAACTTTCTTTTATGGTGCGGGTGCAGGGGGCTTGGCAAGTGCTAGTGCAGTGGTGAGCGATCTGATGACTGTGGCTAGAAATCCTAATCCTGCACCTCCTTTAAGGACCCTTATGTACACAAATTTAGAGGTTTCTCAAGCCTATTATTTGCGCCTAGAATCTTTGGATTTAGACCAAATTATCACCACGCTCAAGGCCCATGCAATCCAACTATCCAGTTGCCAAGTAGAGCATCACAGAGTCTTCTGTATTACCAAGCCTACCACACAGCTTGCGATTCAAGAAGCGCTATTTAGTTTCCAAAAGCGCCAACAAAAACCATGCGCTTTGGCCATTTATGAGTCGCCATAAAGGCCTACAAGCAGAAAACCTAGCCTGTGCTTATCTACGTGATCATGGCTACACAATTGTAGCACGCAATTTTGCATGCCGTTTTGGTGAAATTGATATTATCGCACTTAAAGAAGGGGTGTTGCACTTTGTGGAAGTTAAGAGTTGCCAGCGTGGTGCCCCTATCCACGCACTCACGCCTACAAAATTGGAGCGCATCACTAAAACAATTCAAGTCTATCTGCAAACTTATACTAATTCGATGCCTTATTGTGTCGATGCGGTATTAATTCAGGGCACTTTACAAAACTACACAATCGAATGGCTGGAAAACATTGGTCTGTAGAGTAAAGGTGGACTTTATCTTTGGTGTTATAGAATACGCGGTCTCATTAATTTTAAGGAGTAATTATGGCGGATTATATTGAATTAACCAGTGAAAATTTTGAGAGTGTCACAGGTAGTGGTGTAGTTGTGGTAGATTTTTGGGCCCCCTGGTGCGGGCCTTGTAAAATGCTCTCCCCAGTGATTGATGAGCTCGCCAGCGAATACAAGGGTAAGGTTAAAGTCTGTAAGGTCAACACGGACGAACAGGAGGAGCTTTCTGCGAAGTTTGGGGTGAGAAGTATCCCCACTGTACTTTACATGAAAGATGGTGCGGTGCAAAACCAGACTGTGGGCGCGCTTTCCAAGCAAGCTCTCAAAGACCATATTGACAAATTACTATGATCGATTTAGCGATTATTGGAGGTGGGCCTGCGGGTCTAAGTGCGGGTCTTTATGCTACTAGAGGGGGCTTGAAAGATGTGGTGCTCTTTGAAAAGGGGATGCCTGGAGGACAGATCACGCAGAGCAGTGAGATTGAAAATTATCCAGGCGTGAAAGAAATCTTAAGTGGTATAGATTTCATGCAGCCCTGGCAGGAGCAATGTTTTCGTTTTGGTCTGAAACACGAGATGATTTCTGTGGTGCGCCTCAGTCGACAAGAGGAGCATTATGTCCTGCACTTGGAAGATGGGAAGTGCGTGGAAGCTAGAAGTGTAATTTTGGGCACAGGAGGCCGCCCTAAACGTACAGGCATCAAGGGTGAGGCAGAGTTTTGGGGCAGAGGGGTTAGTACCTGCGCCACTTGCGATGGTTTTTTTTACAAAAATAAGGAGGTAGCCGTTTTGGGAGGAGGGGATACTGCCCTGGAGGAGGCGATTTACCTCACGAAAATGTGCAGCAAGGTGCATTTGATCCATCGGCGCGAGCATTTTAGAGCCGCGCCCATCACCATTGAGCATGCTAGAAATAACCCTAAGATCGTGTTTTTAACTCCGACTGTGGTTGAAGAAATCCGAGGCGATGCTAGTGGTGTCAATTCCCTCTTGCTCAAAAATACACAGAACGGAGAGCTACAGGAGCTTCATGTGTCCGGCATTTTTATTTTTGTAGGCTATGAAGTCAACAACGAAATCCTCAAACAAGAGGATGGGAGCATGCTCTGTGCCTGTGATGACTACGGCTATGTGCTTGTGGACTTGTCTATGAAAACGAATTTGGAGGGTCTATTTGCCGCTGGAGATGTGCGCACTCAAGCACCCAAACAGGTGGTGTGTGCGGCTGGAGATGGTGCGGCAGCTGCGCTCTCTGCGATCGCTTATCTGGATGCACATCCTTGAATTGTCGCATCGGAATCTTTGGAGCAGGCAGAATGGGACGCCTGCTTGTGCAAGAGAGCAAGAAATACCCTAACTTATGCCTCTCTAGCGTTTTTGTGCGCAAGGGTCTTAGCCCTGCGTTGGTTCAAATCCTCCCTGAGAGTGCCTTTGTAACCAATGACTTAGAGCAGTTTTTAGCCCATTGCTCCCTAGTGATCGATTTTTCTCTTCCACAAGCCCTCCCTATTCTTTTAGAGGCTTTGTCTAAACATCCCTTACCCTTGGTTTCTGGAACAACAGGTTTGAGTGTGCAGGTTTGCCAAGATTTGCGCAATCTGGGTAAGCAGGTGCCTGTTTTATATGCTTCTAACATGTCCCTAGGCATGGCTACGCTTTACAAATTAGCCTCTTTGACAGCACAAGCCTTAAAACATGCAGATATTGAGATTGTAGAAGCACACCATCGTTACAAAAAAGATGCCCCGAGTGGAAGTGCGTTGCGTTTAGGTGAAGCGTGTGCGCAGGCAAGGGGATGGGATTTTGCGAAAGCATGTGCAATGCGTAGAGATGCTCAACGTCAAGAGCACGAGATTGGTTTTGCAAGTGTGCGGGGAGGAGATGTGGTGGGTAAACATGAAGTAGGGTTTTACTTAGATGGAGAGTATGTGGAGCTAAGACATGTTGTTACAGAGCGCAGTATTTTTGCCAAAGGTGCCTTAGAGGCAGCCAAGTGGCTTGCTGCGCAATCCCCAGGTTTCTATGGAATCGAACATCTCTACAAGTGATCGCATAGGCACTGGACATTGTGCAACTCTACTAGCTGTGTTGTCATGCAAAGGTATTGAGGGATCAGCGTGTTATTCCACGCCCTAGCGCGTCTTGAAACCAGCGCGTGGAATTCTTTGCTCCAACCTCTTACGCGGGGTGTCTCATTTTCTGCCCTTAATCGTAACTACATGCAGGCTATTACAGACGCTCAGAAACGCCGTAAGCGTGTATTCCCTTTACCTAATGCACTCTTTAAGGCCTTTGAAGTCACGCCCTTGGAATCTCTGCATACTGTGTTACTTGGCCAAGACCCCTACCATGGCACTTTTGAATACCAGAAACAAGAATATCCATTGGCTATGGGATTGAGTTTTAGTGTTCCTAGCCATGCCCCTATTCCTAAGAGCTTGCAAAATATTTACCAGGAATTGCATCAAAGTTTAGATATCCCAAAGCCAGCTCATGGGAATTTGCAAGCATGGGCAGAACAGGGTGTCTTACTCTTGAATGCGATTTTGAGTGTGGAACAAAACCAAGCCAAGTCGCATGCGCATCTAGGTTGGGAAGGTTTTACAGATCAAATTTTGAATCAACTTTCCAAGTTGGAGCGTCCGTTAGTGTTTATTTTTCTGGGTAAAGTAGCTCAGGAAAAGCGCAAATTTTTGGTCCATAACCCCCAGCACCTGATCTTGTCTGCTCCACATCCAAGCCCCCTCGCACAACATAGACCTCCATTTTTTCTAGGAAGCGAGGTCTTTTCGAAGGCACATGCATTTTTGCAAGAAAAGGGGATTAGCATGCAATGGGGCTTGACATCGTAGAGAAATTACGCTAGAATACGGGCTTTTGGAGAAATCTGATAGAAAAGAGACGGGGACGCAGAGAAACCCGGCCCCCACAGCGACGGGGACCGGGCGCAGGCACAACTAGTCTTGGTTGTTGCTGTTGTTATTGCTATTGTTGCTGTTGTTGTTATTGCGGTTGCTGTTGTTGCTGTTATTGCTATTGTTGCTGTTCCTGCTGTTATTGCTGTTGCTATTGTTGCTCATAGTCTGCTCCTTTCGTAAATTTGGAAACCTTCAATTTCCATGTGAGAAATATAGCATGCCTTCCGTTTACTTTGGTAAATGACTACATTGAACGACTAGTACCTTTTAGATGGCTACTAGGTTACTATGTTTCTCTTCCAACACCATTCAATATATTTTTTGACCCAAATACACCATTTGCCAGAGATATTAAAACCACCCACATGTCCGATGGCGTAGTGTGCTCCTAGAGAACAGACAAGGCCCTTAGATGTAAATACAAAAGGGGTTGTAGGTCTCTTATGCTCTAAAATCTGTGCGAAATGTGTGCCTAAATAAGTCCCCATTTGGCTCGCCAACTGCGCGCTAGGTGGGTAAAATTTACCCTCAGGTGATTTCAATAGAGCGCAATCGCCCAGCACAAAAACCCCTTCTTCTGATAAATCCATAGGTTCTAAAAAACCATTCACTTCTACCCTGCTGTGTAGACTCTTGAATAAGCTAGATTTCTGAATCACTGCATTTCCGCGCACGCCGCAAGTCCATACCAGAAAGTCTGCTAGAATCTCCCTACGCTCCTGGCCTTGCTCTACAAGCACCTTCCCACTTTGGCACTCTAGGATCTTGGCTCCTAGTTCTAATTTGATTCCTTTTTTTTGCAGATAGGCGATCCCTCTTTGCACTAATTTAGGGGTAAACATCGGTAAAATGCTCGGCATCGCCTCAACGCAGGTAAGCTGGTATGTCTTGGGGGCACATAGGCGAGGTAGTGTATCGCTCAGTGCTCCCACAAGCTCCACTCCACTCAACCCCCCCCCACATACCACCACATTGAAAGGGCGCGCTTGATCAAAAACCTTGATAGCATGTAAAAGAGCTTGGTGTGAGGCCTGCGCACCCGCGTAATTAGTTAAACCATGCGTGTATTCTTCAACGCCGAGTACCCCAAAGCTCTCGCGTGCAAAACCTAAGCCCACTATAAGATAGTTATAAGCGTAGGTCCCCAGCTCTCCAACGACATGCCCTTCTTGAATTTCCACCACACGATCTTGCACCAATTCTATCTCTGAAGGTAAAATTTGATTCAATTCTAAAGTGTAATGCCCATCGACACCTGCCAGCACTTCATGTAAGAGCACGCTAAAGTAATGTAAAGGTGAATCTGAGATTAAACAAATCTGGCATGACCTGCGCACTTGCGCACTCAACGATTTCAAAAAAGCAAGCGAGCCATAGCCCGCTCCCAACACAATAATCTTCATCACCACTGAATTGTAACGACAGGTTTAATGAAATTCTCTGGTTTGTCTTTCATCCACGCGAGGGCTTGGGCAATTTCCTCAAACCCTCCCTCTAATCTGTGTGTAATGATGGGCTTCACATCGAGCTTTTTGGTTTGCAACAAGCGCGCAAGCTTCTCCATGCGATAACGCCCTCCTGGAGTGAGGCCTCCTTTGATTGTTTTGTGGCCCATTCCCACATTCCATCCTAGTCGCGAGATGCGCAAATAATCCCCACATCCAAAATAATTGACATTGGACACCACACCACCGTTGATCACGCAATCACACGCATCGCTCAAAATATCAGTCCCTCCCCCTGCAATAAGCACCTTATCCACACCCACGCCTTTAGTAAATTCCATAATTTGCTCTTGCAAGGGTGCTTTTTTGAAGTCTACATAGTGGGTTGCGCCATAATGTTTATGCGCCACTTCGTAGCGAAAAGGCACACAATCCACAGCATAAATTTCAGATGCACCCATCAGATTGGCTCCTGCGAGTGCCATTAAACCTACAGGACCTAGTCCAATGACAGCCACTCTATCCCCAGGTTTAATATCCGCCTGTTCTGCGCAGTGAAAACCTGTGGTAACCATGTCACTAAGCATCACCGCATCTCTAAAATCCACATCTTCAGGCAAATGGCCTAAATTCCCATCTGCGTCATTAATATGAACTTGCTGTGCAAAAACACCATCCTTAAAATTGGAAAATTTCCAACCCGTTAAGGGCCCTTCTTCATGCTGAGGATAACCTCTCTGTGCTCCCGAAGTATTCCACTTAGGCGTGATTGCAGGGATGATCACCTTATCACCGGGTTTAAAATCCTGCACTAAAGCCCCCACTTCCAACACCTCGCCCACACCCTCATGCCCTAAAAACATATGATGTCGTTCCCCAATCCCCCCTTCATAACAAGTGTGCAGATCAGAAGTGCAAGGCGCAACGGCTAGAGGACGCACTAACGCGTCCAGTGGTCCACATTCAAGCCTTTTACGCACGGGCACTACACACTCTAAACTCTCTTTTTCAATGATACCAACCTTGCCAATCTCCAACATGGCAAAACCTTTAATCATAAGACACTCCTTCCATATCAAGATGAGGTGTCATTATAGTACACTTGAATGAATGTGCATTAGGCGTTTTCTTGTTCGCACACCTCGCAGGCATAAAGACCAAATAATAGGAGAAGCCAGGAAATGTAGATATAGGACATCAGGAACCAAAGAATAGAAATCGAACCATAGAGTTCGTGGTAGGTGCGGTTGTAGAGAACATAATAGACAAACCCCCATTTCATCACAGACCAGCACACACTCGTAATCAGACTCCATAGCAAGGGGTGGCGCATGCGTTTGAAAATCTTGTTGGTAGGTAGTAGAAACAAGATCACAAAGAAAACATATGCTCCTAACCAGCGCAAGAAAACTAATACCCACATGCTTTGGATAAATGCCTGTATCTGAATGTTGATAAAGACAACGGCTGGCAATACGACTAAAAAAACCACCCCCGTCCCAAAACCCCAGAAAACAAAAATCTTCTTTCCCCTAAAGCTGATGTAATCCCTGGGAGCAGCTTTGAGAATTTGGGAAGCGATGTAGCGGTAGTTTTCACAAAACAAAAAGAACGCCAAAGCAATGAAAGCAATTTCTACAACCCCCAGTGTGCGATCATTGCGCATGAATGACTTAAGGAAGAACTGACTGACATGGACAAAATCGGGGCTATTAGGAAAGAAAAAACTCTCAATCTCAAAAGTTTTAGAAAAAGGACTGACAAAAATCAGCGCCATAAAGAGCAAAATAGGAGACAGAGACAAAATCGTGTAAAAACTCAAAGAAGAAGCGTAGTAGAAAATCCGTGCTATCTCGTCTAAGTGCCTCTTGAGCTTAGGACTCAGAAGATATTCACACGCGTAAAAAATTCCCGCCACTATTTCAAATGCGCGCGTTATTAACGCACGCAACTTGGCCCACATTAATGGCAGGTCGTTGCGATCGTCAATCCATAACTTTTGAGCATGTCCAAATCTTTGGCAGGTGCATCACCCTTTGTGGTCAAGTAGTCCCCCAATACAATCGCATCCACACCGCAATCAAAGATTTCCTTTTGCATATCCTTAAACACAACTTCTCGCCCTCCTGCAATCATCAGGCGTGTCTTGGGTAAAAATTCTTTGGCTAAAACCAAGCACTCTAAGGCCTCTTGCGCATCCAGAACATCTTGCTTAATGGGTAGAGCAGGATTGGGAATGAAGAAATTAATGGGAGTTGTAGCTGGAGTTAAGGACTGCAAGGCACGCAACATTTCAATGCGTTCCTGGTAAGTTTCACCCAGTCCAAAGATTCCTCCGCTACACAAGCTCAAGCCTACTTCCAGCACATTTTCACAGGTTTCAAAACGCTCCTGCCATGGGTGCGTGGAACAAATTTGAGGGAAAAAACTCTGTGCGGTTTCCAAATTATGGTTATAGCTGTCAATCCCATTTTCTTTGAGAAAGGTCAAAGAATCTTTATCTGCCCTACCACAGCATGCAATGAGGTGTAGCTCGGGCTCTTCTTGTTTGATGGCGCGTGCTAAGCTGGCAATGTAGTCGCATTTTTTGTGATCCAACCCCCTCCCTGAAGTGACTAAACAAAACCCTAAAGCCCCAAAACTCCGCCAATGTTTTGCTTCTAAAACCACATCCTCCACTTTTTTATATTTGTAGCGCTTAATCTTGCCCTGATGATGCGAACTCTGTGTGCAGTAGGCACAATCCTCGCTGCAATCCCCGCTACTGACATTAGAAATGGAACACAGGAAAATCTCTTGCATAAAGACCTTTCAATGATTAGGCAAGAGAGCCAAAGAATCGAACTCTGCAGCGCTTAGGACACCTAAACGCCCATTGGGTTTGAAGCCCAAGGCACGCACCAGCCATGCTCGCTCTCCATGGGAGAGTATAGCAAAAAGCCTTGCTACACAAGTTTAATTTCTGCTTGAGGAATTGCTTACACACCACTATCCTTGCACTAATTTATGCTATAATGCCCGCCTAGAAATTGGGGCATCAGCCCGTAGAGCAAAAGCCATGGGGTCTGTCGGTGGTTGGGCTTTGGTGATCCCAAAATTCCCCAGCTTGAGCTGTGAGGGGTGTGTTTAAAAGGAGAAACATGATAGCTCGGTGTCTTAAACTTTCTTTGGTTGTCTTAGTCCCGGTGATGCTCCAGGCTGCTTCTCACTCTGCTCCTGGCTGGTATGAAAATTTCAAGGGTGACTCGGCGTATTTTTATGGGAATGGCTCTGGGGAGAGCAAGGAGATTGCTAAACAAAAAGCCCTCAACGATTTGGCTAGTAGCATTGTCGTCAGTGTGTCCTCTACAACTACCAGTCAGACTATGCGGAATAATAAGACCCTAGATAAGCACTCTTCGCAAGATATTCGTCTAGTTGTGGATTCGATCAAGTTTGTCAATGTTAAAACAGACAAGCAGGAATGCACGCGCCATGGTTGCTATACACGCCTCAAACTCAACAAGGACATGTTCTTGAACACGCTGGCCAAGCGTTACAGCAATCTCTATAACAATCTCAGTGCGCTGCACCCTCAAGAGGGTTGTAAGGGGATATTTTTGAAGGAGATGCAGAAGTTGCAGAGTGCGGTCTCCCAGGCCATGCCCCTGCAGGAAATCCTCAATGCTTATGGGCGCGGGGTGGCCTCTTTAGCTCCCTATCAGGAGCTGATCAAGGAAAACAGCCCCCACCCCAAGGCAAATCTCATCTACGCGCCTGGCTCAGATGAAGAAATTGCAGATGCCCTCACGGGGCAGTACGCGCGCTTTATCCAGCAGTCCGATGCGCCCGGTTTGTACCGTATTGAGAATAAAATCTATGAAAGCACCGCTAATGGGTTGTTCCACATCGGACTCAGCCTCAATATCAAGGATTGTCAGGGCAATATTGTCTACTCTAAAACTCTGAGCGCAGATCAGCCCGATCGTAGCGCCGCTATTGAGCGCATCAAAGCCCAAGCCTTTAAGCAATTACGCAATTACCAGCAGGGTGTGGGCGCGGGCACGGCCGATGTCAATAATAATAAAATAGATTTCTAGTCTATTACCCGCTCCAATAAATCTATTAGCAATGTTATGGGTCACAGGCTCCCCGTAGTTAGAGATAGGGCCTTAGGGCGTGGGTAGTCGACATACTACAATGAGGGTTTTAAGGAGGTGAGAGATGGTGCGTTTTTGGGTACTATGGGTTTTTAGCGCGGGGATGGTGCTGGCCCAGGGAGCAGAGAGCTTTTTTGGCGCAATCGAAGCTCAATTAAAGAGCAACACTGCTAAGGGTATCTTAATGCTGATTTTCATCGGCATTGCCTTTTATGTGTGGCGCAATCTGGATCGTTGGCGTGAAATTTTCTTTACAATCTTAGGAGTGGTGCTAGGGATCATGCTCTTTTTCAAGGCCCCTGCTTTGGCTTCATGGTTTATGGAGTTATTCTGATGGGTTCTACTTATCCCGTATTAGTGGTGTCTGTGCCCAATCTCAAAGAAATTTCTACAAAAGACAAGTTTCTTTGGCTCAATGCAAAATCTTGGATTTTATCCATCTTCATTCCCTTTGTGCTCTTCCCATGGTTGGGTATTCTCTACGCCTTACTTCTCTATGCCGGGTTTTTACTGCTCTTCAGTGTTTTAGAGTTTTTTGATGAGGACATTGCCGACATTCTAGTTGCCCGCTCGCAAATCAAGACCCCTAGCAATGATTTTTATGCCTGAGCGTTTAGGTCAGCCAAGATATGATCCACAATCGCGCGCGCGCCGTTGCCAGCTATCCTTTCTCTGAGCTTTAGGCTCACTTGAGAAATGTGCAACCCTTGTGTTTTAGGGGTTTGCAACCACTCAATGAAGTCAAAAAGTTGAGAGGGGTGTAAATCCTCTTGGAGGACAATCTTAGCTAAACTATCTTGTTCAAATTCCAAGGCATTGAAATACTGGTGATTCTTGGCGGCATAAGGATAGGGAACAAACATAGCGGGCAAATTATTGGCACAGAGCTCCCACACACTGCTAGCTCCTGCCCGACTCACACAAATATCTGCCTGTTGCATTTTTTCCACTAAATTTGGCTCAAAGGCAAATAAGTCGACCATGTCTAAAATACCCAAATCTTGATAGAGAGTGGCCACGCGCTCGTAAGCAAGTGTGCCACACTGGTGGAGAATTTTTAAACCTCTCTGGAGGAGTTCTTTTGCGCATGAGAGGGCAAATGTGTTGATGGCACTAGCCCCCTGCGAACCTCCCAAAAATAAAATCGTGTTAATTTGGTTGCGGATACGGGCTTTCTCAAAAAAGACCTGTTGCACAGGGTAGGGGGTTTTACAAAACTTCGCCCCCGCATTCTGGTTTTCAAAGCTACCAAAAACGCGTTTGGCATAGGGAGTGACATATTTATTAAGTGTGCCTTGAATCGCGTTTTGCTCGTGCACATAAAGAGGAGTGCCCGAAAAGATACTAGCTAAACTGCCCGGTCCAGCACTAAAGCCACCCACACTGATAAGAGCCCGCACCCGGTGTTTTTTCAGCAAACCTAGGGCTATCCTAGCCCCCTTAAGTTGTGCCCACAGAGCTGGAATTCTCTTCCAAAAGTCCTTATTGACCACCCCGCTACTCTCCAAGAAATAGCGTTCCACAAATAGGGGGCTGTTTTCAAACCAGCCACGATCTTGGCCTGTGGTGCTCCCAATATAAATGAGCTCCTGACCTTGACTTCTAAACTCTTGGGCTAGAGCCTTGGCAATACACAAATGCCCCCCTGTTCCCCCACCGCTAATAGCAAGCACGGCCTAATAGCTAGCCTGTAAGGTTGCCTGAACAGGAGGCACAAAGGATTTAATCGTTTCTCTGAACCCAAAATCTGGATAATCCATAATAGAGAGGGGGATTTGAGCGGCATAACCATTATTGGGGTTGAAGATCAAGGGTGCTAGGAAATTGACCATGGAATCTTCCAAATTCTTTTGGACGACGACCACGCAATAAACCTCCACTTCAGAGCTAGAGTCTAGCTCTAAGAGTAATTCTATGTACTTGGGAATGCTAAAGCTGTACTCTCTAAGTTTGTAAGGGTTGGCCAAGACTAGACTGATCGTGCCATCTAAGCTACTCACTTTGCTGAAGAGGTCGTCGATCTTAGTGAGCTCAACCTCCATGATATTTTCAAATCCAAGAATAGGTGCCTTGAGTTGGTAATGCATGCTGTTCCTTTAAGCAAATATGCTAACTCTTCAGCAAAAGCCGTTCCAAAAACTCGAGGGGATTTGAGGAGGTGGCGGACAGGGAGGGATTCGAACCCTCGGTAACCTTGCAGCTACGCATCCTTAGCAGGGATGTGGTTTCAGCCAACTCACCCACCTGTCCTTCAGACACAAAGGCGCATTATAACGATCTAAAGTTAACAGACATCTTAAGAGGACAACCTTTCTTTATTTGTCGGTAATAATCCTAGCAAACTTCACCCAAATACACTTGCTACTACATTGAATACCGACTTAATTCCGCTAGCAACAGACTTAGCTACACTGACAACACTATTCACCACAGACCTAACTGCGCTTACTGCAGTGGAGACAACAGATTTAGCCACTTGAGCGATGCCCTGTCCCACTGCTGAACCTGCCATATATCCAAGTGTTCCGCCTATAAAACCACCCACAGCCGCCCCCACTGGTCCTAAAAAAGCTCCAATAGCTGCCCCCACTTCTGCACCCTTAGCCGCTGCAACAACACCAGCCATGGTGGACATAGTTGTTTCATTGAGTTTTTCAATCGTCTGTTCACCAGTGAGTTTGCCTTGAGCGTATTGGTAAAGCACTTTGATATTTTCTATGGCAGTACTAGCCACCGCCACAAAGACATTTTTAGACCCCAACACTTTAGGCAAAATCCCCTTTTCTGCTGCCACTTTGATCGTGGCAGCTAGCGCGCTCTTTGCCCCCGTGTCTGCTCCGCTGACAAGGGCACGCTTGGTGATTTCTTGCACCTTTTGTTGGTCTAATTTTTCTCCAGAAAAAATATGTGAAACCACATCTATGCCTAGAGAAAACCCTGCCCCATAGAGTGCGCTTTTACCCGCCTCTTTGCCTATACCCCTAGCTAAATCTTTGGCTTGATAATCATTGTAATCTTTTTGGGGGATTTCATTCTTTTGTTGGGCTTTTGTTTGTAACTCTTTAGCCTCTGCCTTGCTTAAAGGCTGGCTGGTCGTGCCATCGGGGGCTTCTATTTTGTCCGTAACTTTAAGCCCTTGTGCCTCTAGCTGTGCCTTTTGCTCGCCAGGGACTAATTTTTGTTGCCCGCGATAGTCGCCCTTTTCAAAAAGTTCTTTTGTACTCTGTGCGTCCTGCCCACATTTGGATTGGTAGCGGCTAACAATCTTACCCTCTGCGTCTTTTACCACAATATCCACGCCATTTTTGGTGTATCTGCCCTCGGGTGTAAGTACCTCGGCTCGATACTCTGAACCTCTCGCAGTAGCGTTGAGATTATGTTGATTCACATGCTGTTGCTCGGCAATCAAGCCATCTAAATTGGGGTTTTGGCTAATCACCCCCTCGTTAGTGAGTAAGGCACTTTGCATTTCATAGTTAGCTTGCTGGATCGCCTGATCTAGGTTATTCAGATAGGGCATAGCCTCTTGGGTGGCTAGGTTTTGGGTGGCTCTGTGTATTTCGCTCGCCAGCCATTGCTCTTTGGTGCGTCCATTTTCTAGGGCTTTTTCTAGGGATTGTTTTTTTGCCTCATAAATTTTAACTTCTGCCTCTATCTCCTCTCTAATTGCCTTGGCATTACTTTCGGGCAACTCTATAGCTAATTGCGCCTCAATGCCCGCCATGCCGTCTTTTTCTTGTGCCTCTAAGAAACGCCCTAGAATTGCGCTAAAAGCGTGGGCTTGCTCGGGAGTGAATGTAGGTAGGGAGTTAGACAGAGGGGTTAAAACAAGAACATCAGACTGCATGTCTTAATCCCTTTTATCGTAGTCAAGGACTTTAGGTTCTTTAAAACTCGTGCTACTTTTTCCAGAAGTGTAAAAACCATCAATGGATTGCACTAAATTCAACATAGTTGAAATGTCAGAAATCTCACTCGCATCGTATTCTGCACCCGCGTTTTTATCTAAACGCACCAAAGCACTCACTAATTTTCTACGCACATTCAAGCGGATTTTTTCCCTTAGAGTGGTGCTATAATCACAAGTCTTGCTATCACTCACGCTCTCTTGCTCAACTACAGCATTGCCCGCACTTTGCAAACACAACTTCTTAGCTTGGATTCTAATGGCGTGGATTTTGGCGTGCATGGTCTTGGTGATGGGTGTGGTGGCTTTTAAGGCTTTTTGCAAGAAGTCAATGTTTAGGCTTTTATTTTCAATAAAAGCTTCTTGCACGGCAAGTTTGACTAGGTTTTCTAAATCTGCTCCGCTAAAGCCCTCGCACGCTTTGGCAACGCTGGCTAGATTGAGATTTTGGGGGTTTTGGTGGCGTTTTTGCAAATGGATTTTTAAAATCTGTTCTCTCTCTGCTACACCGGGCAAATCCACGAAAAAGAGTTCATCAAAACGCCCTTTTCTCAAAAACTCGGGGGGAAAACGGGTGATGTCATTGGCTGTGGCTACGATGAAAACCATGCTACTTTTCTCCTCCATCCAAGTTAAGAAATGCCCAAATAGCCGTCTGCTCACCTCGTGCGCGCCCTCATTAGCCCCCATCCCGCTAAAGGCCTTTTCAATCTCATCAATCCAGAGCACACAGGGGCTAATGGCTTCAGCTAGTTGCAAAGCCGCGCGCATATTCTCCTCACTCTGCCCGACAAATTTCCCAAATAAACGCCCCACATCTAGGCGCACTAAGGGTAGTTTGAACAACCCCGCGCACGCCTTAGCGCTCAAAGACTTCCCACACCCGGGCACGCCCACCACTAGCACGCCCTTAGGCATATCCACGCCCTTTTGCATGGCTAAATCCAAATGGGCGATGATTTTAGCTTGCTTGGTTAGCCAAGCCTTGAGCTTTTCTAACCCGCCCATATGCGCTAAGTCCTCGCCCTCTTTGGGGCGCACCATTTCTAAAAGATTGGTCTTTTTAATGCGCTGTTCTTTTTCCTTGATCACAAAATCCCGACTTTGAGCATCAATGCACCCCTGCTCATAAAGAGCCAAGCGCAAAATCTGCTCAATCTGCACGCCCCTTAAGCCCTTGCAATCTAGGGCGAGCTCATTGGCTACTTGGGGTTCTAGGCTTAAGTGGTTGGCTTGTACAAAGCGGTTGATGATTTCTAAAATTTGCGCTTTATCCGGGAAGGGAATATCAAAAATGCGGGTGTAAATCTCGAGTTCTTTGGGAATGTTGGGTGTGCCTAAATGGCTAGAGAAGATAAAGATAGTTGCGCTGTAATCCTCTTTGCTTAAGATATAGCGTGCCATGCGTTGCAAGAGGGCGACCACTTTGGGGTTTTGTTCTAGCTGTAAATCGATGTCTTTGAGCACGATAAAGAGCTCTTGGTCAAAGGGGCGATCGTAGACTCCTAATAAAAAGCTCTCTAGGTCTTGGGGGTTGTTTAAATCTGAAGGTCTTTTGGTGGCAAAGTCTAGCGCACCTAAGGCGTGGTCAAATTCTAGGCACTCTCTGTCCCCTCTGACTTGCGCGATCAAGCTATCTAGCGCGTCCTTATCTTGGCAAGACATGTAGAGAATAGGGGCATGGGTGTCAATGAGTTGTCTGAGTTGGTGGGTTAGGGATGTGGGCATGGAAGTCCTTTAAAGGGCGGGGAGTTCGATAATACTACCACACATATCTATTGCTACATCAGATGAGGGAATGACAAGAGCCACAGTACGTACGTCATACGTCTTTACGGCATTTCTAAAAAAAACACCCCTTGTACCGACATTACATATGGTGGAATACCGCAGTCTATTCCTTTCTGATTCTTCATTGATATAGGAGAAAAAACTTTCTAGGTTCAGGATGTAATTGTCTGGGAAGCTTTCTAGTCTTTCGTGTAATTCCCTCTCTTCATCGCAATAATCGTGATTCAACCAATAACAAGCATAGATGATTGCATTTTGATCTATGGCATCCTCCTTTTTTAGCCATCTCACATACTTCATCGTTTCTGCTATTTTCAGGTCATCCAACTTAAAAGAATATCGCAATGTGAAGAACTCGTATTCTTTGAGCAAGTGATGGCACATATAAAAAAATAAAATGAGAAAATGGTAATTTTCGTGGCGTTTGTTGTAACAATAACGGAGTATCTCTAGTCTCTCCATTTTTGACAGGTCAGCATAATCCTTTAGCAACTGCTTAAAAATCTCTTTACTACTTTCCAAGTTTGAGGTGTTAAACAGCTTCTCTTTAAGCGCATAGTAGGACTTTAGACATTCTGCTAAATTAGAGACATGAGCAGTGGTAGGGTTCTTAGATGGAGTTTTATCTTGTAATTGCTGCACTCGTGCTTGAGTGGCTTTGAGTTTTGCTCTGAGTGCCTCGTTTTCTTGTTCTTGCAAGTTTCTACGGTTTTCTAACACTTCCTGGATCATCTGCAAATCCGCCTCTATTCCAAACACCTCACACAAGGCTTTTAAAATCTCCTTATCTTGTGTTACCTTGATCGCCTCCACACCTTGTAATTCATTTTGATACCCCCTTGACCTAAGCCAACGCCATAGGGTGTTAGTTTTGTAGTGTTCCAACACATCTAAGAGATTAAAATGTTCTTTAAGCTGTTCTAGGCTGGTGATCTTTTCACCATCGCAAGTTAAGGCAAATTTAGCTAATTTCATATAATCCTCCTTAAAAAATAAGCCCCCATTATAGGACTTTTTGCCTTTTAATCTGCATAAAAGACTTAAAGTGTGCAAACTACATGGAAGCTAACTAACTATCTAGTTTCTTAATCAACTCTTCAAGCCATTTACAATATTTTTCGCTCCTGTTAGTTTGTTCGTATTGATCCTTATGTTTTAGAATACCCCGCAACTTTCTTTTTATGGCCTTTTTGACATCCTCATTGCTAGATTGATAAAGAGCTTTGATGAGGGGGAGAAAAGTTTCCCCATATTGAACTTCATCGCTGTTTATTATGGCTTTGAGATCTTCCTGTAAATCAGGATTAGAGGTCAACAAATCGGTAAAGCTAGGCTTTGCATTATCATCTATGCGGACATACTGGTGAACTCTGTCTACAAACTCAGTGATTAAATTTTTATATTCTTCACCAACAATTTTTATTTTTTCTACAATCTTTGAAAAGATTGATCGCGCCTCTATTTCATAACCCCCGGCTTTGTTTTCAATAAAAAGATTGAGGTAAGACAGCACGACCTCTAAACACTTTTGCAGACTAAGAACATCATTTTTGGATTGTTCAAGTACAAATTTCTCAAGTTGTTCATATTGATCAAGGCTCGTTATTCTTGCTTGGATTTTATGATTAACCTCTTCTACTATCCTATCAAAAGTGCTTTGTGCGAGCGAACAATGTGAGGCCAAGAATAAGAAATTGTCAAACCAACGGCTACCCCTGGTTGTAAAAGCTCCATACTGTTTGAATTTAGAACAAATATTTGTGAAAATCTCCCTTAAAAATTCCTCATTGATTTCAATGCGAAGCGTTAGACCCTCAAAATACCTCAAGAAAATATCTTTCAATTCTCTAGTGCGGAAATACCTAATGCTGTAGCTGAAAACTTCTTTACGCACAGACAATGAAGTCATTTCTTTCTTTGTTTTTAGAATGCCCCTCATTTCATACCAGCAACATTCAAGTGCTCTTGCATAAGCCGTTCCGCAACTCTCAAACCTTGGTATGGTTAGACAATTACCAATTCTAGTCCGATCAAACTCGTGGAGCTTTTCTAACACTTCTCCAAAGCTATTGTCGTTATCATTAAAAAATTTCCTGGCTTTCAAGTATAAACGGATTCTTTCAACTTTTCTTTCAAAATACTTCTCAAGCCGGATGAGATGTTCTAACTTACTTCTCTCACTTAATGTTAATGTTGATAAAAATTTATTCCACTTATTATGACCTAGTCCATCGTATTCGTTAGAATAAAACATCCAGTACCTATTGGATGCGTTTGAAAACCATATCTCAAGCTCTTCATTGCGAATAACTTCTCCTAATCCTCTTTTGTATTCTCTATCGATTTCCGACATATTCTCGTCATCGATACGGTTTTCAAAAAGTAAAAAATATCTTAAACATTTATCTTTAAACGATATTTCTTTAGACTTCCTAAGAGTACGAATTTTTTCCTCTAAAGTTTTAGAATTAAGACATGTGGAATTAAAACATGTGAAAGTATGCCTTATCTTCTCTATCTCTTCATTGCTTAGAACTGGTGTTGCATTATACTTCTCTTTAATTTTTTCAAAGAAATGTTTTAGTTCCCTTTTACGCTCTCGCCTCTCATCTAGTCTTTTCGTAAAGAGTTCACTAAGATACAAGACATGAATATTTTTGTTTTTGTAAAACTCAAATTCAATCCGTTCAAATGGATCGTTCGTCTTGATGAAGTAGATCGGCTTTACATTATCCGAGCAAGAATTTACCCAAGAAATGATTTGTTTAACATTTGGATCGCCCAAAGAATAACCGATCAAGACGACAACATCTGTTGCGAATACCCCTTTAACATAATTTTCAATGAGGGGAAAATTATGACTATATTCTAAATAGTCTTTTTCTCGAAAAACAACATTCCTTCGATTCAAACTTCCATGTATTTTAAGAAGCTTTGGCAAACCCGTAGAGTTTCCAATGTTTGCATCCATCTCTACAATGTCAAATAGCTTCTTTACTTTAGAACTCGCTAACTCGAATAAGTTATCCCAATTTGTTGTGATGAGATTTTTAAGATTAAGCTTGACAATTTCAAAATGTAGGGTGTTTGGCTCGGCATTATTGCCATCCGGAGTTTTTAGTGCTTCTCTCAGTACATGATAGTAAATATTATGCCCAAATTGATTGAAAAACTTCTCGGCTAAAACCGTGTAATCCCCATCTCTTTTAATATCATCAAAAAGTTTTTTTTCAAGCATCTTTATTAGGTTTATCAAATCTTCATCTGATAGAAAACCATGTTGCTCAATATGCTTCTTGGCAGATGTGGAATAGGTGTCATACTTTTTGGATTTTGCATAACCATAAAGTTTCTCTTTGAGAATATCTATTAACTCTCCCCACCTTGGCAAACCAGAAAAAGCACTGATTCCAGCCCCCGCAAAGATACTCAAATAATTTTCATTGTGTGCTTTTCTGATATTTTCTAGAGATGTTTCAATAAAACTTCTGTATTCATTGTCAGTCATCCAACTCTCCCAACACACCCCACTTTATCTTAAGCTCTTTGGATTGATAGGTCAAGTCTGTAAGCACAGGAGTCCTTAAAGTTCGATTTCTATGTAAAACAGAGGGATTTCTTCCTTTCGACTTTCGTTTAGATTTCTTTTGATTTTTACCGCACCTTCGAGTAGATAACAACGCTTATGAGGATACTGCGCCTCAAACAGCATTATATTATCCCCACAAGCTTTAGGTTCATCAGAAAATCTACTCAAGAATCCATAAGATTTATAGCGAATTACCCTACCGACTTTAAGATCATAGGGGCTGATTATCCAATTATATGCCCCACTAGCACAAACTACTTTTTCAAATACATGCACTTTCCCTTTTCGAGGAATCATAAGTTTTTGTGGTTGCATAAAGTGCATAATATCCCGAAAATCAGGTTGAAAGTATTGGCGGGCATCATAGGCATCCGGCTTGCTTTTCCACTTGAACCCCCAAAAATGGACTAGGAGATACAGCCAAAAAATGCGTTCAAGTGAAGGTTTATCTCCCTGTAATCGCACCTTTGTGCGTAATGGAGTGATGATGTTATACCTGTCCATTTCAAACAGCTCTGTATAATCTTGGCCCAACTCCTTCAAAATTGCCTTGCCACTTTCAAAATCTTGAGCATTAAAAAACTTTTCCTTAAGCGCGTTGTAAGACTTGAAATAATCCCCAAAGTTAGGAGCGGAAACTGGAGGCGCAACTTGCAAAGCTTGTAACTGCTCTTTACATGCTTTAAGCTCCGCTTTTAATGCCTCGTTTTCTTGCATGCGCTGGTGATTTTTTGGTGTCTCTTGGATCATCTGTTGATCTGCCTCTATTCCAAACACCTGACATAGCGCGCTTAAAATCTCTGTATCTTGCGTAGCTGTGATCGCCTCTATGCCTGCTAATTCATTTTGATACCCCCTTGATCTAAGCCAACGCCACAAAGTATTTGTTTTGTAGTGCTCCAGTACATCTAAGAGATTAAAATGCTCTTTGAGCTGTTCTAGGCTGGTGATCTTCTCCCCATCACAAGTTAAAGCAAATTTAGCGAGTTTTATAGTGCCTCCTTATATTTTTAAAGCGCCCATTATACATAAAAGCCACCACCCCACAGCTTTAAAGGCAGGCTAAGGCATTGTGAGGATATAGGGGTGTGGCGCAATCAATTTGAATGCGTAGCAGGCATTCTATGTTGGTTTTACTGAGAAGTTTGTGTTATAATGCCCCACATCTTACAAAAAAAGGAAGTCAGTGAAACGCGTTTTACAATGTTTGTTTGTGTCATGTGTTTTGAGTGCTGGGTTGGTAGCCCAGGAATATGAAATTGACAAGGCTCACAGCCATGTGGGTTTTAAGGTCAAACATTTAAAGGTTAGCAGTGTGCGTGGCGATTTTCAGGACTACAGCGCAATCATCGATTACGATCCAGCCAGCCATACTTTTAAGAAATTAGAAGCCACTATTAAAGCGGATTCCATCAACACGCGCAACTCCAAGAGAGATACGCACCTGCGCTCGGATGACTTCTTTAAGGTCGCAGAATACCCCGATCTCCACTTCGTAATGCATGAATATCAAAAGCTAGACTCCAAGCGCGGGCGTGTAGTGGGCACCTTGAATATCGCAGGGGTTTCCCATAAAGTGGTGTTACAAGCTGAAATTGGAGGCATAGCCCAGCAAAATGGCCGCAAGAAATTAGGTTTTTCTCTCAATGGCAAGATCAACCGCGCAGATTTCAAATTCGCTCCTAGCACCTCTATCCACAGCGTAGGCGACGCAATTGCACTCAATATCGAGGTAGAGGCCGCTCAAAAATAGTAGGTTTATTTGCAACTCAATTTAGAACAACAAGAGGCAACGCAGGCCAAGCTCGGGCATAATTTGGTGATCGCCTCGGCGGGCACAGGCAAGACTTCTACGATCGTGGGGCGTATTCTACACCTCTTGGCGCATGGAACACGCCCTCAAGAGATTTTGCTCTTAACTTTCACCAATAAGGCTAGTTTGGAGATGAAGGAGCGTTTAGCAATTTACACGCCACACGCCCAGCATATCCAAGCAGGTACTTTTCATGCGCTAGCTTATCGTCATCTGAGAGAGTTCCATGCGCATTTGAGTTTAAAGCAGCCCAAAGAATTGCATGTCTTGCTCAAGAGCATTATCGAAACCTGTCCACTCAATGTTGAAAATAACTTTTACACCGCGAGTCATCTTTACGATTTGTATTCTCTCTATGTAAATGCGCAAAGCCCGCAAGACTTTGCTACATGGCTGTGTGTGCGTAAGCCAGAGCAAGAACCCTATGCCCTAGCTTACGAGAATATCTTGGAACAATTCTGTGCCATCAAGCAAGAGTATCAATATGTCGATTACAACGATCTCCTCTTGCTCTACCGCCAGCATATCGCCCCCACGCAGCATTTTAGTGAGGTGCTCTGTGATGAATACCAAGACACCAATCCCCTGCAAGATTCCATTTTGGATGCCCTCAAACCACCAAGTCTTTTTTGCGTTGGAGACTATGATCAGAGTATCTACGCTTTTAATGGAGCGGATATCTCCATCATCAGCAATTTTACGCGCAAGTATCCCCGTGCGCGCGTCTTTACCCTGAAGAAGAACTATCGTTCATCACGGGCTATTTTAGACTTAGCCAATCGTGTGATTGCGCACAACCCACGCATTTATCCTAAAAACCTCGAGGTGGTTAAAACTGCCAGTCCCTCTTTACCCACTCTCCTAGAATACGACGAACTCATGATGCAATACAAAGGAATTGCCCGCCATATTGCACGCAAAAAAGAGGGGTATGACCATGTAGCGGTGCTCTTTAGAAATAATGCCAGTGCTGATGGATGCGAAGCCTCTTTGCGCCAATTGGGGATTCCTTCCAAGCGTAGGGGGGGCTTGAGTTTCTTTGAGAGCAAAGAAATAAAACTCATGCTCAATGTATGTGCGTTTTTGAGTCACCCCAAGGACATGGTCGCCACACTGGAACTCTTAAACCATGCTCCGGGCGTGGGCGCGGCGTTAGGCAAGGAGTTTTACCATGCATTGCAGGTACTAGGCGATGGGGATAGTTTACGGGGTTTGGTGAGCCCCAACGATCAAAAACCTTTCAAAACCCCGCAGATAGGTCTCTTTGATGCGCAATTTAGTGCGCAGAGTCATGCACGCTTCAATGTGCCCCCTGCTTTTAAATCCCATCCTCTTTTAAGCCACCCTAAGATCACCCCTTCTATGGCGTGCTTCTTAGGATCGCTCTTCACACTCTGCCAACATGCAGGGGGATGCCAACCTGCTAGCAGTATTGCCAAAATTGCCCAATCTTCGTGGTGGATGGAGATTGTCAAAAAAATCAGTGCCGATCGTGCCAAAAATAAAGATGGTAGCATAGACGCTACCCGCGCGCAGGACGCCCAACACAGAATTAAGGTCAAGGTAGACCTCTTGGTGAATCTAGCCAAACCCTATGCTACTTTGAAAGATTTTATGAATGCGATGGTACTAGGGTCTAGGGAGGCCTCTAGCGGGGAGGGGGTGCATTTACTCAGTGTACACGCGAGTAAAGGCTTAGAGTTTCAAGAAGTGTATGTGATCGATTTAATGGAGGGGCGTTTTCCCAATACCAAGCTGGCTAAACAGAGTGGAAGCCTAGAGGAAGAACGCCGTCTATTCTATGTGGCTGCCACGCGCGCTAAGGACCATCTCTACCTCTCCTATGCTAAACAGGACAAACAGCGCAACATCGATTACGAACCCTCCTGCTTCCTGAAAGAGGCTGGACTCATTGTCCCTAAATCGTAAGCTGTCTAAAACCTCTCAAGCAGAGGATTTAGATAGACAGATGCAAGTTTTAAGGGTAATGCTAGAGGAGTAGTCAAACTCGCACGCCTGCCCTAGACATGGGACCCGATCCAATGAATAGAATTTTTTGAAAGTTTTGCATAAGAGAGATTATAGCAGAAGCTGTGGTAGGCTGGAGGGCTAAGGCATAGCCTTAGCTTTTAAAGGTGGGGGTTTAGAGCTTAAGCCCATAATCTTAAGCCACAGCAAGGATTAGTCATTTTCTGTTAATTTTATGCGGAGACACATGGGGTTGTATGTGAAGCCCTCAAACATGGCTTCTCGATTTCTGGCCTGTGCTATTTTGAAATTCCACCTATCTAAAGCTTGATAAAACCCTGTGCAATCTTTTAGCATCTCTTCCAGGTCCTCCACACTAAAAATATCCCAATCACCTAGTGGCTGGTTAAATCGGTAGCAACCCAAAAACATGCGTTTCATGCTTTTTACCTTAGAAACATCCCAATTTTGAAAGGGTTGGTTGAATTGTCCGCACTCGTAAAACATCTCCTCCATGTTCTCCACATTAGAGACATCCCAATCATCCAGCGATTTGTTAAAATTCTCGCAAAATTGAAACATGTGGCTCATGTCCTTTACCTTAGACACATCCCACTGAGAAATCTTGTAGTTAAAGTGTATGGCGTTGTAAAACATGCCCCGCATATTTGTTACATGAGAAGTGTCCCAAGTTTCTAAGCCCTCAAAGTTTTTACGCGCGAAAGCGGGCGTACCCCCCCCCCGAATAATGCGAAAACACAAAACTCAAATCCGTAATCTGACTAATATCAATCTCCCCCAAATGCACGCTCTCATCAGCCACCAACTTTTTAAGCTCTTCTTTGCTCTGGGGGCAATATTTTTTAGCCATTTTGGGCGCAGCTTTGGGGCTAGCAGGGGTGCTTAAGGTTGGGTGTTCTTTTAGGGTAACTAACACGCCTTCTACATCTAAAACACTTTGTTCTAGGCTAGCTAGAGAGTCTAAAGCTTCCTTAGCTGTGCTGGCTTGCTCTAGGCTGGCCAGGGGCGTGTTGATCCTAGCTCTAACACGCTTAAGCAAGATTAACACTTCTTCTAAGGCTGTATCGTCCTCTAGGCTAGCGTAATGCTCATCTAAGGCTTTGCTGACATGTGTGAGTGCCTCTACTAGCGCACTAAACTTGGTGTGCAATTCTTGAGCTTCTGCCTTAAACTTCTAGTCCCTCTTCTAACACACTCTTACCCAAGCGGCATGCGCGCTTGGCGGCTTTGATTTCTTGTTCTAACTTTTCTAAGACTCGTTGCATGGTGATCCTCCCAATTAATAGAATAGGGGGCTATTCTAACATATTCTTTGCTGGAAAACGCACACTAAAAACATTGCAAGAGCCCTCATTGCTGACCTCAAGGCTGAGGTGGTATTGCGCGCAAATGCTTTTGACTAAATCTAGGCCAATCCCATACCCTTTTTTTGTGTGTGTGCCGCGCGCATAGCGCATGCTCAAGGCCTCTATGCTTTGGGGGCTTAAAGCTTGCCCGGTATTGCTAATGCTAAGATTGTCTCGCAAACGCACATGCACCGCGCCCTTAGGAGGGGTGTATTTGATGGCATTCATTAACAGATTACTTACCAAAGTAACCATGTCCTCTTCTAGGGCTTTGACAATCTTAGGGGCTAAGTCGTGGGTGAGTTGGATTTGGTAGAAATGCGCCATATCGGCAAAGGCACTGATTTGTTGGCTTACCAGAGTTTGCAGGTTTAATAAACTGGGTTCATCGCGGCGCAAATCCTGCATGAAAAGATAGGCTAATTGGTGATGCAAGTAGAAAATGCGCCGCGCGCTTACTAAAATCCCTAAGGCTTGGGGGGTGTGACGCGCCAAATGTTTTGCACTCATCAATAGGGCGGCAATGGGGGTGTTGAGTTCGTGGGCGATGTCCTTGCTGAAGCGGTCCAAGCGCGCTACCTCATCGCTGATAGGTTTTAAAAATAGCCGTGCTAGCCAATACGCCATCACACCCACACACACGCAAGCCCCCAGCAAGACCAAGAAAATAGAGCGATAAAGCGGGGCAAAAAGATGAGAGGGTTTAGGATGTTGTAAAATGAGTGTGATCACACCTAGATGCCCGAAAGTCTTGTTGTCTACCAAATAAAATGCGTCCTCTTTCTCTAAAAATAGGGGGAAGTTTTTGGCCGCGCCAAAGAAGACTAAACTACTACCTCCTAGAAAATTGTGCTTGTAAAGAACTTTGTTTTGCGCGTCTAAGAGCACGAAAGCTAGAGTATTGTGTTTGAGGGCGAGGCGTTCAAAGGGGTTGGGCGTGGCTTCCATGTGTTCGAGCACAATATCTTGGGCAAGATTGTTTGCTTGTAATTGCATGTGTTGCTGGATATTATGTAAGAGTGCATTTTTCTCATAGAATAAAAACAGGAGCGCGATTGTGCCCATCAACACAAACGAAGAACCCAAATAAATTCCCAAAAAACGCCATAGAGATTGCCGTTGGTAGCTATTGAGTTTCATAGACAAAGATAATACCCTAAACCCTTGACATTGTGGATGCTCTCTTTGCCTAAGAGTTTGCGTAAATTTTTGATATAGGTGCGTAAAGTGGAATGATCCACCCCGCTCTCATAGCTCCACACATTGGCGATAATCTGATCGCTACTGAGCACTTGGTGGGGGTGTTGTAAAAAGAATTCCAGTAATTGCCTCTCTTTGGAAGTGAGAAAAAATCGCTCTGTTCCCACGCACAACACTCCGTTTTCATAGTGTGTGTGTGCGTTGATAGTGATCTTTTGGGCTACCAATAGACGCTCGATTCTCACCTGTAACTCTTCTAGGTCAAAGGGCTTTTTGAGATAGTCGCTCGCTCCAATCCTAAAGGCTTTTCTCAAGGAAGCGATATCGCCCAACACACTAATCACCACCACTGGAGCTTGAATCTCCAACTCGCGCACCACCTGCAGGGTTTCAAAATTGGCACTACCGGGTAGTTGCACATCTAGCACCAAGAGATCAAAAGATTCTTGGCTCAAAATTTCCAAAGCGCTTGGAGTGTCGTAAGCACCGATGACACAATAACCCGCCTGCTCTAAAAAATCCTTGATCAAACTATGCAAGAGCACATCGTCTTCGAGTAAAAAAACGCGTCTAGTCATGGAGTGATGGCATGGATTTACGCCATAGTGCTAGGATTTTTGCGCCCAGCCCACTGATGGGAATGCGATCCAAATTATTGAGATCAATCTGTCTTAATCCCTCTGGCTGTAAGTCCTCCAATTTAGCCTTGTAAAGCATGACACGCACGCGGTACTTGGTGTAGCTATGCCTTACACTCCCTAGCAAGGGGAGAGCGACAAGCTCCTGGTTTTTTAAAAGGGGAAACTGATAGAGATGGGCGTATAAACCCTGTGTCGCATAGTGGAGATAAATCTGTTTATCCTCTACGCATACTCCACAATGCAAATCCAAAGGAATACTGGGAGTTTTTTTGAAGATACTGAATTGTTCTAGCGCGTCCTTACCTTGGCATGCAAAATTTAGAGGACATGCACCACATTGGGGTTGTTTAGTGCATACAAGCGCGCCTAAATCGATGAGAGCTTGGTTGTGATCAAAGGGGTTGAGCGGGTTGACAAAAGTATCAGCGCGCTCTTGGAGTAGAGAAGCTAATTTAGTTTGCTTGGGCACGATGGCAAATAGGCGCATCAATACCCTAGCCACATTGGCATCTACCACTCCTATTGTCTGCCTAAAACCAAAACAGAGGATCGCGCGTGCGCTATACGCCCCAATACCGGGTAGGGCACGCAATAGGGCATAGTCTTGAGGGAGTTGTCCGTCGTATTGTTGGCAACAAATCTGCGCGCTTCTGTGTAAATTTTTAGCCCGTGCGTAATAACCTAGTCCCTTCCACAAGCACAATACATGCTCTAAGGGAGCGCTAGCTAAAGCCTCTAAAGTGGGAAAAGTTTCTAGGAAAGGAGTGAAATATCGCTCTAGCACGACATTAATTTGGGTTTGTTGCGACATAATTTCTGAAACATAAATCTGATAGGGGGCATTAGGGCCACTTAGATGACGGATGGGCATGTCCTTGCGCCCGTGTTGAGTATACCATTTGAGCAAGGCTTCTTGAAGCCCTACAAGATTATTTAGAGTCTTGGAGTCTGACATAGAAGCGGTTCAACTCTCTCAGAAGGCGCAAGAAGATGTCATAGTGGCTATCTTCCCTTGCGATATTGCCCTGAGTGCTTAGGGACTGATTTTCTACGATACTAAAAGGTTCAAGGACAAGATTTGGAATACCATGCACATAGTGATTTTCCATGACCCAATCCACAGGCATGACCCATTTTTTGCTCACAGCTAAAAATGCAGCTGCTATCTTAGGAGTGATACAATAACCTTGTGCGCCACTCCCGCATGTGTTTTCTTTGATTTCTTGCACTCCGGGAGTCGCTGTGGGAGTTTTGGCATAATCAAATAGGTGCATCAAGCGCGCCCAGCCCAAAGAGGCCAAATTAGATTGTAAAAACTCTAAGCTTTCAAAGAAATGGGGTTGTAGAGTGATATCGTCTTCTAAAATACAAAGAGGTTCTTGGGAATCTATGCAGTGCTGCCAAAGTGTGTAATGGCTCGCATAACAACCCAATTCACTCAAGCTCATCATTTTACCCCTGAATTTGAGTGCATAATAGCACGCTTCTGGCCATGTTTTGAAGTCTTTAGCAAGCCCCACATCAGGACGCACAAAATAAGCTTGTGCATGGGCGCGCACCAAAGGGTGCAAGCCTCCATCACTCCTAGCATAGATCGCATCAAAAACCTCTATTTGATGTTGCTTTTGGGTGCATAGGGCTTCTAAAAGCGGTGTAATATCGCGCTCATGTAAACCATGTTGGGTACAGGTGGCTTTAGAGAGGTGGATAACAAAAACACGCATTAGATCAAGGACTCTATGAGTTTGTAGAGTGTGGCTAGAATACTTAAGAGATAAATACAGAGCAAAAGGACTTTATGGATATGCTCATTGGCTAACATAATTAACCTAATACCTATGCCCACCCCCAAGAGAGCCCCTAATCCCGTTATAGAGCCTGCCTGCAGCGCACGACTATCAAGCACCCCTGAATGGTATAGAGAAATCACTCCTGAGAGAGAAGAAAAAATCACAAAGAACAACCCTAAGGGCACGATTCTTTGGGTGTCATATTTTAAAAAATAACCCAAGAAAGGCACCATTAAAATCCCTCCACCCATGCCTAGTGGAATGGAAAAAATACCCGTAATCAAACCTGCTAGGCTTAAAATTGCATGGGTTTTACTCAGATGCCATGGCCCTATAGAGATGTTAAAGGGCTTTTTTTGGGAGTGCATATGAAAGTGTGCTGTTTGAAAGTGCTTATGTTGCTGGTTTCTGTGTCCAAAGGCGTATTTTATGAAAGTGTAGCACACCACCACTACAAACACGGCCATCAGAATACGATTATCAATAAATTTGAGTAAAAAGCTCCCTAAAAGAGCCCCTATTAAGCCTCCTATGGCCGCAAACACCCCTTCTTGTAAATCTAGCAAACCCTTTTTATAATTGATGAGCGAGCCTACTAGAGAAGAAAAGAGCATCTGAGCTAGAGAAATCCCTACGGCATGGCTGTAACTAAAGCCTGCAAAAATGACCGCTGGCACAACGATTTCACCCCCTCCAATGCCAAAGAATCCTGCCGTAATCCCTGTAATCAACCCCACTACACCTAGAACGAGGGCCTCTGTGTTTTCCAGCGCAGCGATCATGATCTAGTATCTGGTGATTGGCAAAGACATTGCACGCGCGCAACTTCAAGAGGTCTTAACAAACTCGCTCCTAATAAAGTAGAGATTTACAAAATACGAGGTCTAAAAACCCACAACCCACGCTCAGTGTCATACAGCATGGTATCCCGACAGCGGGCATTATAGCGCAATAACATTAACGCTAACCATCCGCATACTTTAGGATATGAATGCTAAGAATTTCAGTATCTCAGTCACCACTTGAGCGGGGGGTTGGTTTGCATTGATACGGTATTGGGCGATGCGGGTGTAAATGGGTAGGCGCTCTAAATAGAGTTGGTGGAGGGTTTGGGTGTCCTGAAAAAGGGGGCGGGGGGTGTTATCTTGTAAGAGTCGCGCATGCAGGTGCGCAAAATCGGTATGCAAATAGCACACCACTCCCTCCCCTAGTGTGTTGTAAATGGGCATTCCTCCCCCTGTTGCTACCACACATGGGGATACCTCTTGAAGGCGTGCGATCAGTTGGGCTTCTAAATTTCTAAAATGCGCTGCGCCATAGTGTGTAAAAATTTCTGTAATACTCAGGGCACATTCTTGGCTGATCACCAAATCCGTATCAATCAAGGGATAGCCCAACTCAGAGGCGAGTAAGTTCCCAATGGTGCTTTTGCCACTCCCCATAAATCCAATGAGCCATATTTTCATTAAAAGAGTTTGGCCCCCAAATATTCCCCTTGCATCTCCTCTTCAATTTCTAGGAGGCGGTTGTATTTGGCAGTGCGCTCTGCGCGCGCGGGCGCGCCTGTTTTAATCTGCGCTGTGTTGAGTGCTACGGCAAAATCGGCAATAAAACTATCCTCACTCTCTCCACTGCGATGACTCATCACACAGGCATAACCCGCTCGCTGGGCAAGTCGGATTGTTTCTAGGGTTTGAGAAAGGGTGCCGATTTGGTTGGGTTTGATGAGAATAGCGTTAGCTAACTTGGAGTCAATGCCTTTTTGCAAAAGCGTTCTATTCGTTACAAAAAGGTCATCTCCCACAAGTTGGACCTTGTGCCCCAAGCTACTAGTCAGTTGCGCCCATCCTTCGTAATCCTCTTCACCTAGCGCGTCTTCAATAGAAACAATGGGATACTCACGGCAGAGCATGCCATAGTATTCAATCAGCTCCTCTGTTTCTAAGGCTTTGTCTTCACTAGAGAGCATGTAACGCCCCTCTTTTGTGAGAAGCTCGCTACTAGCAACATCTAGGGCTAAGGCAATTTGTTCCCCAACCTTGTAACCTGCCTTTTCAATCGCCTTAAGTAACCATTCTAAGGGTTCAGTGTTGTTCTTAAAATTGGGTGCAAACCCTCCTTCATCTCCCACGCCTACACTATGCCCAGCCTGAGCCAACATCGCTTTGAGATGGTGATAAACCTCCACTCCTGCGCGCAAAGCTTGGGCAAAATTTTCAAACCCCAAGGGCATGATCATGTATTCTTGAAAATCTAAAGAATTATTCGCATGCACCCCCCCATTGATCACATTGAGCATGGGAGCTGGTAACACGCGTGCGTTAAGTCCCCCTAAATAACGATACAAGGGCAGGCGTAGAGATTGCGCGCTGGCGCGTGCCAACGCCATAGACACGCCTAAAACCGCGTTCGCCCCTAAATGTGCGTAATTAGGAGTGTTGTCTAAAGCCCGCATGCTCGCATCTGCGCCTGCTTGATCGTAGGGGTCTTTGCCCTGTAGAGCTGTGTTGATTTGCTGGTTGACAAAATGGCATGCCTGCAAGACTCCTTTGCCTAAGAACTTTTGCGCGTCGCCATCCCTAAGCTCCAAGGCTTCTCTCTTGCCCGTGCTTGCCCCGCTAGGCACAATGCCTACGCCCACACTCCCATCACTCAGCACCACCTTAGCCTTTAGGGTGGGATTACCCCGACTATCTAGAATCTGACTTGCATTAATATGTTGAATTTGCATCTATACTCCTTTTGAAATGCGGGCATGTTAGCAGAACCGAATTGAATCGTTCTTGGCAGAAATCCCACCCATCCTCAGCCAGTAAGACACGCTACTTTGAATGTGTAGAAGGATTGCCAAGAGCTTTCTTAATCCACTCTGACACACTCTGTGCACTTCCCGTATGGAGATAGGCACGCAAGCGTTGGGATTCACGCACAAAGTGGACGCGATCCATTGTGCTATATGCTTGTAATAAATTTTGCGCATGCAAGCCGTGTTGAATGTATTCGGGGTGAAGCATGGTTGTCCCACGACCCGGTCGCTCATGATGCAAGGCATTGTAAAAAATATTGGCTAACCCGATACAAGTGAGCTTAACCAAGCGCTTTGCAATGAAAAAATCTAAGGCCTTAGCTTTGTAGGCAAGCACAAAGGGCGTGCCAATCAAAGTAGCCTCCAGAGTAGCCGTACCGCTACAAATGAAGGCAAATTCAGCCTCATAGAGGCTTTGGGGTGCGTTGTAGGAGATCTCAAATAGGGCGATGTCCTTGCCATAGAGCACCTCCAAATCACTTCCTTTTAGACTTGCGGGCACGACTAACACGCGCAAACCGGGTAGAGCGCGCGCCACTTCTACAAAAATGGGAAAAATCGCGCGTATTTCTTGCTGACGGCTACCGGGCATAAACACCACTCCATGCCCTTGTGGGCGGATTTTATACAAGGGAATTTCATCCAAAAGTGGGTGGCCGACATAAGTTGCCTTATGGGAGTAATAACTCAACTCAAAAGGCAAAATAGCCCCTAATTGATCGCAGTAGCGCTCTAAAATCTTGGCACGGTAACTCTTCCATGCCCACACTTGGGGGAGAATATAGTAGATAATATGCTTATGCGGGGTGCGCGCTTTAATGCGTTTAGCCAGAGGAATATTGAAGGAGCTCGAATCCATTAAGAGTACGAGATCGGCTTGTGCGCAGAGCGCACTCATCTGGCGCAATGCCTTATAAAAAAAACTTAGTTTAAGTGCCACCTCTTTAAACCCCATGATGGAGAACTGTCTAGGGCTAAATAGAGGCTGATCTTCAGGTTCTAGCGCGTCGTAAATACCCAACCATTCAACATTTTTAAGATAAGTACGCAAAACCTTTAAATGCACATTAGCACTCACCTCTAGTGCACTCACAAGTATCTTCAAACTCCATCCTTTATCGATCTCTAAAAACTAGCACATCAAGTTGCTAAAGATAGCTACTCAACACACTCCCCTAGCTTAGTTGCTTGGCTTAGTGGCTTGCAAGATTACCAGAGACTTGCATGCTAAGCATGTCTTAGCTCCTCTACTCCAAGAGTTAAGCCCTCTCTCTATGAATATTATACTGGCATTTAAATTTCTATCCAAAGAAAAGCTACAGCCTAAGCATTTAAATACTCTATCCTTTAGGCTCAAATCCTCTTTGAGTGTCCTACAACTAGAGCAGACCTTAGAGCTAGGAACAAAAGCATCGCTTTTGATGAAAGCTA
>NZ_FZMA01000042.1:0-3130 GCF_900197775.1 Helicobacter salomonis | reverse complement strand
ATGCAAAGACTGGAACACTCTGCAGGCAGTTTGAGCCTAGATGATGAGCAAATCTATCCCCTAGACTTTGCTATTGTCAAAGCCAAAGACCTCAAACCCAATTTCATGCAGGGCACAGGCACACAGACACGCACCCAGATGAACCAACACATCATCAACCAAATTGCCCAAGACTTCAAAGCAGAGATGATTCTAGGCAGGGGAGGCTTTGAAGATGTGCCCGTAGTCTTACAGGATGGCCAGGTCTTAGTGGGCAATCACCGCACTCAGGGCATGCAGAGCTTTAGCCCTAGCAGCAGAGAGACTTACCACAAGGCCATCTTAGAGGCCTATAAGCTAGACTTAGCCCCTGATGAACTCTTAGTGCGCACGCCTAAGAATGCTAATCTAAGCCCTGCAGAATTGCTCAATCTAGCTGCAGCCAGCAATAAGCAGAGGGCTAGCACTCCAGGAGATAGACTACTAGGAGCACTAGGCAAGTACGATGCCCACATCACTTCTGAGAACCTCAAAGCTCTAGCCCAACCTGCAGATAGTGTGGATGAGCTAGCCAATAGAGTGGCTAGACTATTAGACATCCAATCTCCCAAAAGCCCTGCTAAGGAAGAGACCAACATGGCTCTGCTAGCTTATGTCGCACGCAACACCCCCGATCTGAGTTTGTCCCAAGTGCTCAACCATGCGCATAAGATTTTAGATCATGAGCAATACGACAAGCTCAAAGATGCCTTTGTCTACAATGCAGGCAGTTTTTACAATTTAGCGCATAATTCCACATTCCCCCAACTAAACCTAGCCCCCTATCTGACCCAAGCCATGGATGCCACGGCTAAAGCTCTAGCTTTTGGAGAACGCGCTAAGGGCTTTGAGCAGCTTTACAGCGAGCTCTACCAATTAGTGCACTTGAGCGATGCCGCCCTAAAAGAGAGCCTGAAACTGCGCCCTACTATCTTCCAAGACACTCTAAGTCAAGTGTTAGGCGCAGGCTTTGCGCGCTTCATGCGTTTGGAAAATCCTAAAGGCCAACTCCATGAGTTCTTAAAAAACCTTCCCCAATCTTTGCAGGAGGAATTACAGCCCAGATTAGCCTTTGGGGATATGCAAAGTTACAAAAAGCTGAGTGAAGCCAATGTCTATGACTTTGCTAGCCTATTGATACGCTCAGGACAGATGACCCAAGAAGTGAGCAATGTTGCCAGTCTCCTGCCCCAATTAGAACAAAGGGCTAAGCAGGCACAGGAGTTGTTGGGGAAAGAGCAGCAGAGTTCTGCTGCTATAAAGGAAAACCTTAACCCCCAAGAGATTAAAGAGACTATAGAGAAGTGGGATTTGAGCCCTAAAGCTAACGCTAACGCCAAACAAAGGTTAGTGGTTTCTAGTGTGGATGCTACAGAAGCCCAAGAACTAGGGCAAGCCCTTAAATTTAAGGGCAAGAGAGAGCTTGTAAGAGAAATTGACGCACACCAAGTATTGCATACTTTGAAACAGCATGGAGATGCAAACAAGGAGGCTAGCAGAGGGCAGATTGCGGTAACTTTAGAGGACATCGCTCACTACCAAGAGTATCTTAAAAACCCCGATTTTAAACACATACAAGAAGAGAGTGGGCGTATCGTGTATGCCAAACAAATTAACGGATATGCGGTAGTGATTGAGGAAGCCTTAAGCGGGCAAGATAAGTTAAGATTTTTTGATATGTGGAAGTTAAAGGGGCAACTCAATAAAGAAGTCCTGCTATCCCATAGCCAACGCCCTAACACGACTCCAAGCCTTGATCTTGAAGGCTATATGCCTAGCAGTGTTTCTAAGCATACCAAACCCCCCCTTAAAACCCCCCATATTGAACCCAATCCTGTTTTTGGGGAACACTTTGCAGAGTTTGAGCTCAAGGGGTCTCAAGCAGTGGCTAAACTGCTACAAGAACGCAGAGGGCAGGTAGCAGGGGCTTTTTATAGGGAGGGGTTAGGGTATATAGATTTGGTGTGGGGGAATGTAGAGGGAAAGGGTAATAAGGCTACAGGTTGGGGCTTGTCTAAGATTTTAGAAAAGCATATTGATGACTTTAGAGAGTTTGAGGGGGCTACGCCTTTGGAGAAGTTGGGAAATGGAATTAATGAAATAGTGCAGAGGGGGAATGCAATCAAGAGAGCAGGCAGAGAA
The DNA here is from genome assembly GCF_900197775.1 of Helicobacter salomonis. NCBI lineage: Bacteria > Pseudomonadati > Campylobacterota > Epsilonproteobacteria > Campylobacterales > Helicobacteraceae > Helicobacter > Helicobacter salomonis. Next base: position 970 of record NZ_FZMA01000042.1, on the reverse strand, counting down.
GAGGCTTACAACATTGAACATTTAGGCTTTGTCGTGGGCGTTAACAAGGGCTATGATAAACAAGGAAACAGCTACTGGATTGTTACGGCTTTTGACAAAAAGAAACCCTCAACGGAGAAAACCGCTAAGACAGCACGCGCTAGCGGTTTAACTAAAGAGGCGGACAATCTCTCCTTAAACTCTAAGCCCAATCCTACCAAGCCTCCCCTTAACAATCAATCCACAGCCAATCAAGATACTAAATAAAAGCACGCTGGAGCTTTTAATGCCTACACTTTTAGCCTCTATTCTGATGAGTGGGTTGTTTTGGGGCTGCACCCCCCAAGTGGTCTATCAAAAGGTCTATGTGCCTGTAAAATGCCAGCTCAAGCCCCCTGTGCGTCCTAGTAAGGAGCTAGACATGTTGGCCTACCTCAAAGAATTGCTCATTTACACGGAGACCTTAGAGAAAGACCTGCAACACTGCACGCAAGCCCCAAGCAAACCCCTCTAGTTTTAACCCTTGTGTGCCATTTAACAATGTGCTAGTATGCTCTTGCCCTTCTCCCTAGGGCTCCTATCCTAGCTAGTGCTGTAGCCCATTAAGCTATCAAAATCTCCACTCAAATGAAAAAGCACAAAAAAGCCTAGCTAGGGAGATAGACTAAAGCTTTTAACCCTTGTTTCCTTCAAGACTTTTTGTTAAGCTTCTCTTGCCCTTAAGCGTTCTTTGTTTTCTTGAAGTGATTTGTTAACTTAAGGGCTTCATAACACGATAGTTACTTTGTTTTAGCGGTGCTGGGGTTAGTAGGGCATGGGATTATGGCATGGGGTTACTTCATTGTAGCGTTATCCGTGCTAAGCGAGGCTATTCTAGCCTCGCACAGATGCCAAGTTTTTCCTTAATTTGCGTTTTACTACCGCTTAATAGTTTAGAATAACGCTTTGGCTTCATGCATGGGGTTACTTTGTTGTAGCGTTATCCGTGCTA
>NZ_FZMA01000015.1:0-40245 GCF_900197775.1 Helicobacter salomonis | reverse complement strand
TCACCTCCTTTCTTAGAGAATTGCCCTTGACATTTGTTTGTCTGGGGAAAAGGCACAGGACTCTCTTGCTTAGGTGTTAGGGAAACACTTTTAAATCTCCTTTTTTAAAATTTCCCAAAAATTCACAAACTTTATATTAAAATGGCGGCTTTAAAATGATAGGGATCAAACCATGCCATTTTTCCTAAAGGGCTTCTTTTTGTCTTTGTCGCTCATTGTGGCGATCGGGGCGCAAAACGCCTTTGTCATCAAGCAGGGCATGATCAAGAATCATATTTTTATCGTCAGCGGCATTTGCTTTATCTGTGATGTGGTCTTGATGGGGCTTGGGGTGTTTGGCGTGGGGGCGTTTTTAGCCAAAAACAAAATCTTAAACCTCCTCATCGCCTCCATTGGGATTTTGTTTGTCCTGTATTATGGCTTCCTCTCTTTAAAATCTGCATTTGCGCCCCAATCTTCCCCCAAATTTTCTAAGTCCAACCCCCTACCCCTTAAAAAAACAATTTTACTCACCCTAGCCGTAACGCTCTTAAACCCCCATGTCTATTTAGACACCGTCTTTGTCATAGGCGCGTCCGCATTGATGTTTAGCGTTGAGCAAAAGCTCCTCTTTGCCCTAGGGGCATCAACGGCATCCTGTCTGTGGTTCTTTGGTTTGGGCTATGGGGCGTTTAAATTAAGCCAAATTCTTAGCAAAATCACCAAACTACTAGACCTGCTCATCGCCCTTGTCATGTTCTTTGTAGCCTTTTCGCTGATTCGCTATGTTTGGCTTTTAGTGGGGCACTAGCCCCTCCAAGAAAACTTTATCTACGACTTTATGGAGTTGGTAAAGGTATTCAACGCAGTGCCAAGAGGGGATTTTTTATCCAAAGTATAGTTGAGGATAAGGTCAGGCATGCTCGATAGATATAAGTTGTTGTATTGCATGGCTTTTTGGGTGTGTGGTTTTAGAATTTAGGGGAAGCCAAAGGTGGGTTACTTCTTGCGGACTTATGCGATCAAGGTTAAATTGACTTTAGAGCTAGACACAGCAAAATAAAACATATAATCCTATAACTAACCCTAACTACAAAGCCCAGACCTAGTTTTGCTTTGGCTGTGCTGGGCTTGCTTATAACTGGAGTTTGGCTAAGTGGAGAGCAAATTATCAAAAGAGTATCAAATCAAACTATCTTGCCCTAAAAAAGAGTTTAACTTGCCTTCCAAGGACTAAAGAAAGGGAGCAGAATGTTCCCATTAAGAAGTCTAGCACCTATTTTAAGTGCGAATGAGGCAGTCGAGAGCATGGCACAGAACCAAAGCGTGCTCAATGCTGGGCGATACCATCGACCATGTGTCTAATAATAGCACGGCAAAGCAGATCACGGGCTTGGGGAGTGCAGTGATTGATTTGGGCATGACTCCTGATGTAGCTAGCACGGCTCTGAGTGCCGTGCTCAATAAATCACAAGTGGGGGGTAAGCCCTTCAAGAAGTGGTTTGATCAAATGGGTGAGATCACGCTGGGTTAACTCTAACATTTGGGATACTAGCATGTACTAACCGCACGCCCTAAGGCTGAACATTCTAGGACAAAAGCTTGAAGAATTTCTCTTTAAGAACAGCTCCTACAAAACGCACTTCTCCTTTGAAATAGATTCCATCGTTTCCTAGGCGCAAGTTCAAGAGTTCACCACTGGGTGGGACCAAAGTGGCCTCTGTATTATAGCCATGCTGTTTATGTGCACACACAAACACAGCCGCCATGCCCGTGCCACAGGCTAAAGTGATGTCTTCGACTCCGCGTTCATAGGTGGCTAGTTTGATGGTGTGCGGGTCTTGGATGTAGGCGATGTTGACATTGGCATTAAAGCGCACACGCAAATCTTGCATTTGGGAGGTCTTGTGCGTGGGGATTTGGCTAGGATTATCTACAAAGTGCACCAAGTGGGGCACACCCGTATCTACTAAATCCCACACCTGTCCCTCTACATTTAAACGATCTTGGATGGTGTATGTTCCTAAATTGCTTTCTACCATGCCCCAATCATCCCGACACTCTAGTACCTCTACATGGATTGCCCCTGCTGCGCTTAAAAATATGTGTTTTAAAGGGGCTAGACCTTGCTGGTAGGCATAGAGTGCCACGCAACGACTTGCATTTCCACACATAGCTGCACAGCTCCCATCGGCATTATAAAACTCCCATGTATAGGCGTGTTTATGATGGGGTAACAACACCACCAAGCCATCCGCTCCAAAACCATAATGCCGATCACAAACCTGTTTGGCTAACACGCTGCGATCGCTGGGTGTAAATTGGTGGGTGATTAAAAAATCATTGCCACTGGCGCAGTATTTGTATAGATACAAGCTTGACCTTTTTGGGTATTATTATACAAAAACCTAAGATGGGGGTTGGCATGCGTCCGGTGTATTTCTTTTGGCTCTTGTTTGGCGTTGCATTTTACTGGATGCTCTATCTTTATGAAGACTTTTTAATGGACCTGCTCATCGCTGGGTTGTTATGCGTAACCGTCTTTTGGCTCAAAGAATTTTTAGACAACTACATGCGTAATCTCTTTAGTTCTCTGCTCTGCGTGGTAGTATTGTTGAGCTTTTTAGTCCTGCCTCTCTATTTCATCGTCCATCAAAGCATTGATTTTCTCGCCCATATCAATCTTGAGAAACTCTCTTTCTTTTTCAACAAGTTCAAGGCGGATTTGCTTGTTTTCTTAGATCGTTTTCCTGCGATCAATACAGATGCCAAGAGTTTCATCTCGCATCTCTCAGCTCAATCCATTATGTCCTATGTCTTGCGTTTCAGTAGCGATATTGGTAAATACAGCTTAAAGCTGGCCAGCGACACAATGATGGTCTTAGCGTTTTTATTCCTGTGCTTTTTTTATGGTCGACGCTTTTACCACTACATTTTGGAAGTATTACCCTTTGAGCGACACCATAGCCAAAGCATCTTTAGAGAGGTGGCAGGAATTCTGCGGGTGGTCTTGCTCACCTCCATTATCAATGTTGTGTTACAAGGCGTGGCTTTTGGGGCGCTGGTGGTGTGGTTTGATTTAGATTGGCTCTCTTTGGGGATCTTATACGGGCTAGCTTCGCTCATTCCCATCGTAGGTGGTACTTTGGTGTGGATTCCTGTGGCGATTTATGAGGCCTATCGCGACAATAGCAGCACAGCGATTATCATTGCTCTCTATTCCATCATCCTCATTGGGGGCTTGATCGATAGCCTAGTCAAGCCATGGCTCATTGGGTTTATCAAACACAGAATCCTCAAAATCACCCTCAAGATTAACGAGATTTTGATCTTTTTCTCCATTTTGGCAGGCATCAGTAAATTTGGCTTTTGGGGGATCGCCGTAGGTCCTACGATTACCGCCTTTTTCATCGTGCTTTTAAGGCTTTATGAGCACTCTTTTATCAAGTCCAAAAGCCCTACCCGCGTGTATCCAACAAATTCTCCTCAAAAACAAATAGAGGCTCGATAGGACATGGGCTGGTGCTAATATGCACATTCTCAAAGCATTTAAGGGCGTACTGGTGAGTCTGTAACAGAGTTTTTGTGCTCTCATAAACCACATGCATGAACAACTCTAAAGCGGGATTGTGAAAGATAATACTCCCTTGCAAGGGCCCTAAGTGTGGGTAGAGGGCGTAAAAGTCTAAGCGTTGTTGCTTGTCCTTTTTTGGCTTGAATTGCAATAATGCTTCCTTATGGCGATCCTTGATCACAAGGCTGACCACCTGGTGTTGCAAAGAAAGTAACAGATTGCCTAAGAGCAAAAAATCCTGCTTAGTAGTGGCGTGGGCAAAATGCTGGACCAACATGTCTTTATAACCCTTAAAATCTTCCTGGGTAAACAAGGTAGGCAGGTCCTTAATGTCCAGTTTGAGGGGCGCATCTTTGAGTTGTTCCATAATTTTGGGCTGAGGGGTCAAATGAGATAACATGATCGCGCCTACGGAGCTTTTTTGCATCAATGCCCAATAGCTCTGTCCTATAACTAGGGGTTTTTGACTCTTGGTTTCTATGATTTGATTCCCCAGCTGTAACAAGTACTTTTGTGCTCCCTTTTTCTCAAGTACCTTGAGCAGTAGGGGGAGGGTGGCGTTGAATTGCTTGGGTTGATCTTTGAGCAATTCTTGGAGTTGGTTTAAGCCTAAAAGCGCGCTAATGGGATTGAGCATGGAGTAATCCCCCCGGGCACTTGGTTAATGATACCATTAGCCACGGCTCTAAAAACGCAAAACGCTCACAGAAGACACAAGAGTCGTCTTCAACCCCCCGATGTGTAAATGCCTCATGGGGGAGGGGGCAAAATGCGTTACAACCATGCTCAATCCTTTAAGCGCGAAAGTCCTACAACACGCATTCTAATACAAGCTAACTTAAAAGGGCGCGCATGCTCTGTGTCCTAGCCAGGTATTGATAGGTAGCAAAAGCTAGGGGTCTTACGGCGCAAGTGGTAGGTAATTTTAACTTACTCATGCCCAAAGCCCTCGCTAGGTGGACTTTAAAACAGCCTTCCCCAAGATAAATCCTATAGCGAGGTTTTCACCCAAACCCTAGAACGCGAAATTCAAGCTGAGATGCAGGGGATTAATGCCTAATCATGTGCCACTCCACTTTGAGCATATCGCAAGACCCTTTAAAGCCTAGATCGCAACCCTTTAGAAAGTATTTTTTAGCTTTTTTGCGACTTTTACGCACACTATGAACATCCCAATAAATCACCCCTAAACTATGGCAAGCATAGGGGTCGCCTAATTTTGCGCCCCGTTGGTAATATTTGATCGCTTGGTCTATGTCCTTGCGTACACCTAACAAACCCTGCTCATAAATCCAGCCTAAAGTGTGGTAAGCCTGCATATCCCCCATTTTGCCCGCTTTTTGGTAGTCCATGATAGCTTGCTTGGGGTTGCTACTCTCTTCGAATTGTCCACGAGCCAAATAGGCGCGCGCAACCCCCATTTGTGTCATCTTGTTTAAATAAGCCATGATTTTAGGGCGATCGTTAGCATAACCGGCCTGAAGCAACCCTTCTAAATAGGTATTTACTTGGCTCTCAGAGGGGCGTGCCACCAGCGCGCAGGCCTGCTTAGAACCTAGCTTACACGCCTTTCTAAAATAAACAACGGCTTTTGTGATATCTTTGGGCGCGCCCTCCCAATAGAGCATGCCTAATTTTTCATACGCCCGTGCACTCCCCAACTCTCCAGCCCTTTGGTAGTCCGCAAGGGCTTTTTTGATGTCTTGGGCATAGCGCGCCTTATTGCCACTCTTTAAATACGCCTCTCTAGCACACCCGCCTAATAACAACGCTCCAAAAAGCCCTAAAATCCATCGATAAGTTTTAATGCACATGCCAATTTGCCAACAAATCCTGCGCATTAGCGCGCACATCGCCCTGCCAAAGTGCGCTAATGAGCGCAACCATATCTGCATGCTTTAAGCGCGCAATATTTTGCGTATTCACCCCTCCGATCGCACACACCGGGATTTTTAAGCACGCTTTAGCACGCGCTAAGACTCCTAGGTCTATGCAGGGCGCGTTGGGTTTGCTAGGCGATTTAAAACATGCCCCAAAGGCGACATAATCTGCGCCCTGATCTTGGGCTTGTTTGGCGCGCTCTAAATCCCCATAGCAAGAGACCCCGATCACCCCCTTAAAGAGCGCGCGTGCCTCGCTTAGGGGCAAGTCTTGCTCTCCTAAATGCAAGCCCCACGCGTTGCACTCTAAGGCTAGGTAGAGGCGATCGTTGATCACAAAGCCCACGCCCTTTTGGATGCATAAATCGTTCAGTTCTTTAGCCAAGCCTAAAAGCTCCCTATCGCTACTCTGTTTATCACGCAGTTGCAAGAGACTAACCCCCCCCTCAATGGCGCGTTCGGCTAGCTTAAGTAAGTCAGGGTAGGGGGTGAGTTTGGAATCGCTGATCGCATACAGGCCTTTGAGTGTTATTCCCATTCGATCGTCCCTGGAGGCTTAGAAGTGATGTCATAGACCACGCGGTTAATCCCAGGCACCTGATTAATGATGCCATTAGCCACGCGCTCTAAAAAGTCAAAGGGCAGAGGTGCGCATCGCGCACTCATCCCATCGCTTGCCTGCACCGCTCTAAGAGCAATGGTGTTATCATAGGTGCGCTTATCCCCCATCACCCCCACAGAAAACACATTGAGCAACACGCAAAAGGCTTGCCACACTTCATGATAAAGCCCCTCAGCGTGCAAAGCGTCTATAAAAATAGAGTCGGCTTGGCGCAAGAGTTCTAGGCTGGGTGTGTTGACCTCGCCTAAAATGCGAATCGCTAGACCGGGACCAGGGAATGGGTGGCGCGCTAACATCTTTTCAGGCAGCCCTAAACGCGCTCCTAGCGCGCGCACCTCATCTTTAAAGAGTTCTCTCAAGGGTTCTAAGAGTTTGAGATTCATCTTCTCGGGCAGTCCGCCCACATTGTGGTGAGATTTGATCACCGCTGAAGGTCCTTTAGCACTCACCGATTCGATGACATCGGGGTAAAGTGTACCCTGAGCAAGCCACTTGATCGCCCCCTGCTTAGAGAGCTCTCGTGCCTTTTGTTCAAAGACTTCAATGAAGGCATGCCCGATAATCTGGCGTTTTTTCTCAGGGTCCACCACCCCCTTAAGACGGCTTAAAAATAAATCTTGCGCGTCCAGCACATGTAGGGGGATTTGCAAATCTGCAAACATGTTCGCCACTTGATCGCGCTCGCTTGCCCTTAGCAAGCCGTGATCGACAAAGACCACTTCTACTTGCCCTTTTAAAGCGCGTGCGCACAAAGCCGCAACTACGCTTGAGTCCACCCCCCCGCTCACCGCGCACAACACCCGATCACTGCCTACTTGATTTTGGATGCTTTGGATTTGCTGGGTTAAAAAATCTTGCATATTCCACTCTTGCGTGCAACCACAAAGCTGTGCGAAATTGCTCAAAATACGCCCTCCCTGCGCGCTGTGTGCAGACTCTGGGTGAAATTGTAGGCCATAAATAGGCTGATGTTTATGCGCGATTGCACAAAAGGGAGCATGCCCACTCTGGGCTAACACCTCAAAATCAGCAGGCAGGACCTCCACGCGATCCCCATGACTCATCCACACCACGCTGGAATTTTCAATCCCCGCTAACAAGGGGTGATCGTGCAGATTTTCCAAATGCGCCCTGCCAAACTCTTGGGATAATGCGCGCGCCACGCGCCCCCCCAACGCGTGCACCAACCACTGCATCCCATAGCAAATCCCCAGAAGAGGGAGATTAAGGCTAAGAATCTCAGGGTCGCAATGGTAAGCTTGCGAATCATACACGCTAGCAGGCCCTCCGCTTAAAATAATCCCTTTTGGGGCTTGTGCGCGAATCTGCTCTAGGGGGTGATTGTAGGGGTAAATTTGCGTATATACCCCACATTCGCGCAAACGCCGTGCGATGAGTTGAGTCGTCTGACTCCCAAAATCTAGGACCAAAATCTCCGGGTTTGCCATTTCTCGCCTTTGGTGTTTTTGAGGGTATTATACAGCATTAGGACGGTGGCTAGGTGCATTCCCATCTTTAAACCCCCTTAAATAAACTTTGCTAGTATGGGGCTATTTATTCTCAAGGAATTCTTATGGCAAGTGCGCCTAATCTCCCTAAGAAAACCCCCTTTGGCCGTTCATGGCGCTTTAAACGCTACTTAGTTTATGTGTGCATTAGTTTCTTGTCGGTCCTCATCCCCTTTATCCGTGTAGGTGATGGACAGATTTTCTTAATCTCTTTTGAGCACCGGCAAATCCACCTGTTGGGCAAAATTTATGGCGCTCAAGAGATGTATTTGCTCCCCTTTCTAGTGATCTTCTTATTTATCTTTATCTTTTTCATCACCTCCATGCTGGGGCGAGTGTGGTGTGGTTGGGGTTGCCCACAGACAATCTTTAGAACAATCTTGCGTGATTTGATTGAGACTAAACTTTTAGGCTTGCATGCCAAGATCACCAACAAACAACGCCCCACTCCCCCTACCGCACTCAATAAGTTGAAAAAAATCTTGGCCCTCGTGTTATTCGCGCCAGTACCCATCGCCTCGATGGCTGTATTGCTCTTTTACTTTGTCCCTCCCTTAGAGTTCTTCGCCCACATTGCTAATCCCCAAGATCATGCCCTGTTATTAGGGATTTGGGCGGCTTTGAGCGCAATCGTATTCTTAGATATCACATGGGTGCAAGAGCGTTTCTGCATTTACTTGTGTCCTTATGCGCGCGTGCAGAGTGTGCTTTTTGACAAGCATACTCTCAACCCCATTTATGATACGCGTAGGGGGGGAGTCATTTACAATGAAGCTGGTGTCAAAATTCCCCTTCTACCCCAAAGGCGCGACCCAAAGAACGAATGTGTGAGCTGTAACCACTGCGTGCATGTGTGTCCTACGCATATCGACATCCGCAAGGGTATGCAATTAGAATGTATCAACTGCTTAGAATGTGTGGACGCTTGCACTACCACAATGGGCAAAATAGGCAAGAAAAGCCTCGTCAACTGGTCTTCTAGTCAAGCACAAGCTACACAAAGCCCCGTGAAGTTCTGGCGAGCGAAGACTTTGGGTTATGTGGGGGTGTTATTGATCGTGGTGGGCGTAGTGGTGGTGGGCTCTCTCAAAAAAGCCCCCATGATTTTAGACATCACCCATGGGGGGCAGTTATACGCCTTGCATGGGGAGTTTGTGGATAATAGCTACCTCTTTTTGTTTCAAAATACGAGCAATAGGCCCCACGCCTACACTTTTAATGTAGACGATCCCAATATCAGCATTTTGCGCCCTACAGGCACGCTTAATGTCGATCCACAGGGCAAATTGAAGGTAGTGGTGATTTTGCGTATGCCCTTGCAAAAAGCTAAGGAAGCGTATTTAACCCATGAAGTGACCCAAGCCAAAAAGGGCATTTTACCCATCACGATCAAGGCTTATAGTATGGATGATCCCAGTATCGTTTTAGAGCAAAAAACGATCTTTATCGTGCCTCATTTTTGACAACTGGAGGAGGGATAATAGACTTTTTTACTCACAATTAAGACTTTTTAGCCCATTGATTCTTTACTGGTTAACCTTGTTGTGCAATCCTTTCGAGTATTGTTGATGACGAGGAAGCAATGGATATTGTAGAAACTCTCAAAGGCAAAAGATATCTTCTATTTTGGATATTTGTAGGGGGTTGTATGGCGGGCGTTTTTTTGAGCGTTTTGACCGTGCAAGCCGTAGAGTGGACAGCTGACGATAAGTTTTGTGGAATCTGTCATATTATGAAACCCGAAATAGACGCTTACCACCTAGACAAACACGGGGGCAATAATGCCGTGGGTTTCAAGGCCAGATGTGTGGATTGCCATTTGCCCCACAACAATGTAGTTAGCTACTTTGTGCGTAAGGCGATCTTGGGCATGGAAGATGTCTATGGGAATGTCTTTAAGGACCCCAACAAGCTTGATTGGGAGAAAAACCGCCGTCGCGCCACCGAATATGTCTTTGATTCGGGCTGTTTGCACTGCCATAGCAGTTTGATGCGCGCCACTTCTTCGAATATGAAGTCTTTTTTGCCCCACCGGGATTATTTTGAGGGACTTAGCCAAAAGAAGTGTGTGGAATGCCACTTAGATGAGGTGGGACATAAAAATCTAGGATTACATTTAAGGGAATATCTCAAAGACAATTACGAGCCCTACCCTAGGGATTTTGTGATCGATGGCAAACAAGTGCCCATCAATGCAGAAGATAGTACTAAGCACGCGATCCAAGAGATCGTCCATCCCGATCAAACCCTTAGCAAGGAGTGATGATGTTGTTAATCCACTACAAGGAGATCGCCATGCTTGCTTCTAAGACTAAGTGCTATGCGTTCTTGGTCTTGATACTCAGCGTAGTATTAGGGGTTTTGAATGCACACCCTCAAGGGGGAACTAGTGTGGATAACGCCATGGATGTGCAGTTGCCTTTGAAGACTTTTAGAGATATGAAAGCGGAAGCCAAGGGTTGTATTGAATGCCATGCTAAGAAGAACCCGGGCATTGTCGCTGATTGGAAAATGAGTCGGCATGCCCATGCGGGGGTGAGCTGTATTGACTGCCACGGGGTTACCAGAGATAGCCCCATGCTCACCATGGATGGGCATGAAGGCTCTAAAGTGCCTATTTCTGTGTTGGTCTCCACCAATACATGTGGTAAGTGCCATGAGAAAGAAACGATGGAATTTAGACATAGCGGGCATGCTAGAGGGGCGGTGCAAGTTTGGGCAAAGGCGAGTATGCGCGATCTGATGGAACTTGTGGAGGGGCGCGGGCATCCTGACCTCAAACATGCCCCTGAAGCCACCGGGTGTATCCAGTGCCATGGATCCATTATTAAGCTAGATAAAAACAGACGCCCCACCCCGGAGACTTGGCCCACTTATGGCATTGGCACGGCTTTTCCCGATGGGTCTGTGGGCAATTGCGCCAGTTGCCACAGCGCGCATAAATTCAGTTTAGCAGAGGCTAGAAAACCCGCCGCATGTGCGAGTTGCCACTTAGGTCCCGATCACCCCGATATTGAGATTTACAACAATTCCATGCACGGGCATATCTTTAATTCTGAGGGAAATACATGGAATTTTGATGCCGCACCCGGGACTTGGAAAGTGCCCGATTTTAGAGCTCCTACCTGCGCGACATGCCACATGAGCGGTAATTCTAAAAGCCCTGTAACCCATAATGTGAGCCGCCGCTTGAAATGGAATCTCTTCATGCCCTTGAGCAGACTCAGAACGGGCGGATTTGAAACCGCTAGCGATGCCTACATGGATAATTATCGGATTACCCATGGCAATCCTTTGGCGGGCAATCCTAAAGGCCCTGAAGCTGCGCGCGCGGAAATGAAAGCGGGCTGCGTCGATTGCCATAACTCCACCCACATCGACAATTTCTTTACGATGGCGGATAAAAATATCTTGCTCTACAATGAGTATTACAATGAGGCACTCAAAATGAAAGAGGGGCTTGCCAAGAAAAATTTGTTGGACAAAGACATGTGGAATGACGAATTCCAGCGCATTTTCTACCATCTCTGGCACCATGAAGGTCGCCGTATGCGACAAGGGGGAATTATGGGCGGTCCTGATTTCTCCCACTGGCATGGGGTCTTTGAGCTCCAACAAGACATCAGAAAATTGCGCAAGATCTACGCCAAACGCCTCAAAACAAACCAAATTGAGGATTAGGCGAGCACACGAGGGAAGCATTCCCTCGTGCCCACTGCGCTAGCACTCTGATGTGTTTTATGTTACTAAATGTAAATTGTAAGGTGTCTATTTTAGGCCATTCTGAACTTTACTATTCGATGGTTTGCTTTGACATGTGAGAATGAACCTAAAAGTTAAGGATGTGATGGTGGCGATAAAGGAAGTTTACATTTACAGCGCGAAACGCAGTCCTATTGGCTCTTTTAATGGGAGTTTGTCGAGTATACCCGCTACAACGCTGGGGAGTGTGGTTGCTAGAGAGGCGTTTAATGCGAGTGGGTTTGATGCCTCTTTGCTAGACTTGTGCATTGTGGGGAATGTGATCAGCGCGGGGCTCAAACAGGCCCCGGCTAGGCAGGTGGCTTTGAACGCTGATTTACCTAAGTCTGTAGGTTGTTTGCTGGTCAATGAGGCTTGTGGGTCGGGTCTGCGCGCCGCTATGCTGGGGGCTAGCGACATCGCTTTAGGGCGCTCTCAAGTCGTCTTGGCCGGCGGTATAGAAAACATGAGTCTAGCACCCCATCTACTCATGGGGAGTCGCATAGGTTTTAAGATGGGCGATGCCAAACTTGAGGACAGTCTTTTCAAAGATGGCTTGCAAGATGCCTACCAAAAGGCTCTGATGGGAGATTTTGCTGAAGGTTGTGCCAAAACACACCAGTTAAGCCGTGCCCAGCAAGATGCCTTTGCTAAGCACAGCTATGAGAAGGCCCTGAAAGCCATTGAGAATAAGGCTTTTGAAGCCGAAATAGTGCCCATTGGCGTGCCAAGCAGAAAGGGGGAGGTGCTGGTTAGTGTGGACGAAGAGCCGGGTCGTGTGGATTTTGAGAGGGGCTTAAAACTCAGGCCTGCCTTTGATAAAGAGGGCACGATTACTGCTTTTAATGCGAGCAAAATTAGCGATGGAGCGAGCATGCTCGTATTAGCCAGCAAAGATTTAGCCCAAGACACTTCAAGTAAACCCTTGGCCAAAATTGTAGATTACAACTCTTTCAGCCATGACCCACATCTTTTCCCCGTAGCCCCGGCCCCGGCTATCCGCAACCTCTTAGAGCGCAATCACAAGAAAGTTAGCGACATCGATTTATATGAAATTAGCGAGGCTTTTGCAGTGGTCGGCGCGCTTACCCAAAGGGATTTGGGCTTGGACGATGCGCAGGTCAATGTGCATGGTGGGGCGATTGCTTTGGGTCATCCCATTGGGGCCAGTGGAGCAAGATTACTCACTACCTTAGTGCATGCTTTGCATACGCATGACAAATACTTGGGTGTGGTGTGTTTGTGCGTGGGCGGAGGTGAGGCGGTGGCGATGCTCATTGAGCGACTCTAGCATTAAGGAAGTGTATGAATAAGGTGGTAGGCAGTATTGAGGAGGCTATTGCAGGCGTGAAAGATGGCATGACCATCATGTTTGGGGGGTTTGGGCTGTGCGGGATACCAGAGAATTCTATTTTGGCGCTCAGTAAAAGCGGAGTGAAAGATATTACCTGTATTTCTAACAATCCGGGTGTAGATGATTTTGGGCTGGGGTGGTTGGTGAAAAATAAGCAGATCAAAAAGATGATCGCCAGTTATGTGGGCGAAAACGCTACCTTTGAACAGCAATTCTTACAAGGCGAGGTAGAAGTTGAGTTTAATCCGCAAGGCACCTTAGCCGAACGAATCCGCGCAGGCGGAGCAGGGATTCCGGGTTTTTACACACCTACGGGGGTGGGCACCATTATTGCCCAGGGTAAGGAGCATAAGGACTTTAATGGGCGCACTTACATTTTAGAAACAGCTCTCAAAGCAGATTTTGCCTTTATCAAAGCCCAAAAGGCAGATACCTATGGCAATCTTATTTTCAACAAAACAGCGATGAATTTCAATCCCATGATGGCCAAAGCGGCTCAAGTAACCGTGGTCGAAGTGGAGGAAATTGTGGAATTGGGGGAGTTGGATCCTAACTTTATCCATGTCCCTGGAGTGTTCGTGGATCGTATTTTCAAGGGGCAATTTGAAAAGCGAATCGAACAGCTCACACTCAAAAAGGGAGAATAGATGGATTACAATAGCATGGGTTGGAACCGCCAACAGATGGCACAAAAGGCGGTCGAGGATATTAAAGACGGGTACTCCATCAATCTAGGTATTGGGATTCCCACTCTAGTAGCCGATTTTATCCCTAAAAATATCAGTGTCATGCTACAGAGTGAAAATGGTATGCTGGGCATGGGACCGTTCCCTACCCAAGGGCAGGTGGATCCAGATTTGATCAACGCGGGTAAGCAGACGATCACACAAAGCCCCGGCGCGAGTTATTTTAGCTCGGCGGAGAGTTTTGCAATGATTCGCGGGCAGCATATAGACTTGACTATTCTAGGAGCGATGGAGGTCTCAGCCCAGGGGGATTTAGCCAGCTGGATGGTGCCGGGCAAATTGGTAAAGGGAATGGGGGGGGCGATGGACTTGGTGGCCAGCGCAAAAAAAGTCATCGTGCTCATGCAGCACACAGATAAAAAGGGCAATCTGAAATTAGTCAAAGAGTGTTCCCTACCTCTTACAGGACCTAGGTGCGTGTCTAAAGTCATCACCAACTTAGGTGTATTTGAAGTCAAGGGGGGGCAGTTCGTTCCTTTGGAACTAGCACCGGGTGTGGATAACCCGCCCCTGCCCTAGCCTTCTGGTGTAGATTTTACAAGCAATCTCAAGAAAAGGAGTTAAGTTGAAGTACTTGGTCAATTTAGACAATGGTGGCACGCTGACAGATATTTGCGTGGTGAGTGGGTCTGAGGTGACTTACACCAAAACCCTCACCACTCCTGTGGATTTATCTGAGTGTTTTTTCAAAGGAATCACCAAGGCGAGTGAAGAAATTTATGGCAAGGATGGGTTTACTAAATTATTACACACAACCGAGCTGATCCGTTATTCCTCCACTCAGGGTACCAATGCACTTGTGGAGCGCAAGGGTCCTAAATTGGGTCTCATCACCGATGACCCACACCTGCACGCCAAGCTTACTAAGACCTCTCACCAACAGGATCTATTTGATAGCCTTGTGGGAGCGCGCCTAGCACTTTTGGAGCACATCCACGATTCCCAGCAGATGGAAGCGGAACTAGTGAGTGCGGTCAACACCCTTACCAATAAGGGGGCTGAGCGATTGGTAGTGGCGATCAAGGATCGTGCTATGGAAAAATCGTTTAAACATGTCTTCCTGTTGCAATTCCCTAGGCATTTACTGGGTTCTGTGCCCGTGCTTTTCTCGTGGGAATTCACACATGACACTAGTCGAGTAAGACGCATTTGGTCGGCCCTACTCAATAGCTTTTTGCACCCCACGATGGAGCGCTTTTTGTATTCCGCAGAACACCGTCTCAAGGCCCACAAGGTTAAAAACCCCCTGCTAATTTATCGCAATGATGGGGCTTCTTCACGGGTGGCTAAATCGGTGGCACTCAAAACCTATTCGTCAGGGCCTAGAGGGGGCATTGAGGGCACAAAAGCCCTGGCCAAAGCCTATGGCTTTAACCATGTCTTAATGGTGGATGTGGGGGGCACTACCTCCGATGTGGGGGAAGTAGAGGCGCATAAAATTAAAACCGAGAGGCGTGGGACTGTCGAGGGCATTCAGATTTCTTTTGAGTTGAGCGATGTGAGGTCCTTTGGAGTGGGTGGAGGCTCTATCTTACGCGTAGATGACAAGGGTGCGATCACGGTTGGCCCTGATAGCGTGGGTGCTGCACCTGGACCTGCCTGTTTTGGCTTCGGGGGCACAGAAGCTACCATGACCGATGTCAATGTCGCCCTGGGTGTGATTGATCCAGATACCTACTTGAATGGACAGCAGAAATTAGACAAGCAACGCGCGATTCAAGCCATCACCGAAAAAATTGCTAAACCTTTAGGGGTGAGCCTAGAAGAGGCTCTTTTTGCGATGGAAGAGGCTTATGGGGAGCATTTAGCTGCGTGCTTAAAAGATCATGTGCAAAAAGACACCGTACTGGCAGCCTTTGGGGGCGGAGGGCCTATGAGTGCGTGTTTGGCTGCGCGTAAAGCGGGGATTAAGCGCGTGATCGTGCCCAAGTTAGCCGCCGTGTTTTCAGCCTATGGGATTAGCTTTTCTGATGTGGCTCAAACTTTTGAACGCGACATTACGGATTTAGACAAATCTGAAGTAGAAGCTATCCAAGCACAGATGCAGGAGCAAGCCAAGCGACACATGTATCAAGAGGGCTATAACTGGAATGAGTGCAAACACGAGTGGAAAGTAATTGTGGAAAATGCCGATGGCTCTGAAAACCATACAACCCACTTGGACGACACCGCTCAAATCGATAAGGATCAAAAACGCATTTTGGCTTACCATGTGCGCTATGAGCTCTCTCATCCCAGTCTACACGCCAGCTTGCCCAAATACACCACCACGGCTAAAGTGAATAGCAGCCGTGAGGTGATCGAAGAGAAGGGTCTGCACCATAATCCGGTCGTAGTGTTATTAGACCAAAAAACCGGCGCACATATGGAAGGGCCTGCCATTGTGGAGGGGCCTTTCTTCACTGCGAGAGTGCCTGAAGGGTGGAGCTTGCTCGTAACCGACAATGGCGATTTGATTTTAGAAGACAAAGCTTAAGGAGTAAACATGCGTGTTCCCATGACCGAGTATTTGATGATTGACCTGCACAGTGAAAGATGGCTATGCCGCATCTGTGGCCATGATTTTGGCAATGCGAGGGATACCTACAAAAAAGGCACCCTCATTTACGATCGCAATCCTGAGGAAATCCATCCTCCCATTTTGGACCCCAAACGCTATCAGTACACTTTTTCGCCTGATCCCAAGTTCTGCCGAATTTATGAGTATTACTGCCCCACCTGTGGAACTCAGATCGAAACCGAATATGTCCCCCCCCACTACCCTCCCACTATCGATATGCTCTGGGACATTGACGACTTAAAAAGGCGCTGGAAAGAAATCGGAGAAGACCCTGAAACTTCCGTGCAATATGGCCCAGGCGAAAATGCGCAAGCAGACCTGCGCGCCAAGTTTGATAAAAAATAAGGAGCTCCCATGAAACGCATCTCTGTAGACATTGGCGGGACTTTCACAGATTGTTTCTTTGCCTGGGATGGAAAATACATCGAGTCTAAATCACTCACCACGCACCACAATCTCTCTTTGGGTTTTAACGCTGCTTTGGACAATGCGTGCAAAATGGCAGGTCTCACTAGAGAACAAGTGCTCAAAGAAGTGGATAGTGTGCGTTACGCCACGACTTTGGGCACGAATGCCTTGATTGAGGGCAAGGGTCCGCGTGTGGGCGCGATTGTTACCCATGGCTTTGAAGACACCATCCATCTCTCACGAGGCAAGGGCTATGGCGAGGGCTTAGATGTTACAGAACAGGGCAACATGCCCAACGCTCAACGCCCTGACCCCATTGTGCCCAGGCGTATGGTGCGCTCTGTTAAAGAGAGGGTGGATAGTGTGGGGGAGATTTTGGTCCCTTTGCAAAAAGAAGATGTCAGAAAACAGGTGCGCGATTTGGTGGATAATGGCGCGCAAGCCATTGTAGTTGCGTTGACTAATGCCACCGAAAACCCCAGCCATGAGCAACTGGTGTTAGAAACTATCTTAGAGGAATACCCCGCCCACGAATTGGGAGCAATCCCTGTAATTTTAAGCTCCCAAGTTTCAGGCCGTAAGGGTGAGTATGTCCGCGCTAATACGACCATTATTGATGCTTTCCTCTATGAAATCATGTTCCATGCTCTAAGCCAACTCAGCTCTAACCTGCGTGATAGTGGGTATGGCAAACCCATGCTAGTAATTCACAATAGTGGGGGAATGGCGCAGAGTAACTCCACAGATAGTCTGCAAACCATTCACTCAGGACCCGTGAGTGGGGTGAGTGCCTCCCAACACCTCTCAGAAGCTACAGATATTGGGAATGTAGTGTGTATGGATATGGGAGGGACCTCTTTTGATATTGGGATTTTGCCCAAGGGTGGGGTGAAACACTACGATTTTCAACCCGTAATTTGTCGTTGGCTGGTTACTTTGCCCATGATCCATCTTAACACTCTAGGAGCGGGGGGGGGATCAATTGCCACCTACGATCGCATTCACCAAGCGGTCAAAATTGGACCTGAGAGTGCGGGTTCTGACCCAGGACCTGCTTGCTACGATCGGGGCGGACTCAACCCCACGGTGACCGATGCCGACTTGCTTTTGGGCTATTTGGACCCAGATAATTATGCGAATGGGGTGATCAAGCTCAATCCTAAACGCTCTAAATTTGTGATTGAAGATAAGCTCTGCGACGCCTTAGATTTAGATGTGATTGAAGTGTCTAAGGTGATTAAACGCACTGTGGACGAGCAAATGGCAATCGGTATTGAAATGGAATTGCGCAAAAATGGGGGTAATGTAGATGAATTTACCATGGTCGCCTATGGGGGCAATGGTCCTTTGCATGCCTGTGGAATTGCCTACCACGCTGGGATCAATAAAATCCTATTCCCCCCATTTGCCTCCGTGTTCTCCGCCCTTGGGGCAGGGAATATGAAGCCCTTGCACATCCATGAGCGCAGTGGTTATATTGTGCTCTATGAACCCATTGAACGCAAACTCTTTGACGAATACGATCGCATGAACGAATACATCGAAGAATTGGAAAGACGCGGCAAGGAGGATTTACGCCGTCAGGGTTATGATATTTCTGGGGTGCAACACCGCTTGGAAATGGATATGCGCTATGGTAACCAGAGGGTTACCACTTCGGTCGTGCTCGATATTAACCGCTTTAATCATGTGGGGGATGTCTTGCGAGCCATCCGCACTTTCTCAGATGTCTATGCTAAACGCTATGGCAAGGGGGTAGAAGCTCCAGAGGCGGGCGTGCGTGTGCAAACCGTGCGCGTAGCGACCTACATTGAAACTGATGTAGTGCATTTCAAGGAGCTCTATTCTGATCATAAAAGACGCGTCCCTACCGCCAAAAGCACGCGCAAGGTGCACTATGTCGATGAGAAAGATCCCATCGAAACGCCTATCTACGATGAAAGTGTCTTGAATGCGGATTATGTGATCCATGGTCCTGCCATCATCACCACCAAGAGCACAACATACCTCATCGAGAAGAACTGGCGCGTAGAGCCCACCCCTCAAGGGGCGGTTTGGTTGCTTAAAGACGATGTCAATGCCAAATAAGGAGAGAAAATGAAAAAACAAGGAACTCATGTAGAAGCCCACAAACACCCCCATGCCCACAGCCACCACGGGCACGCCCCAAAAAAGGAATTAAGTGCAGAGGAGCAAGCATGGGTGGATGATTTTATGAACGAAACCACTTTATTTTTAGGCCCTGATCCAGCGATCATGCGCCACCACTCCATTGCTAAACGCACCCCTCTGGAGGAGGAGGTACTCAAAAAAGGAGGCAATCCCTTGCTTTACGATCGCATCCGCAGGCGCTTGAGCGGATCGTTAGATGAAGCCTTTGAGATGTGCGAGAGCATGGGGGCGGCTCCGGGGGCCAAATGGGCAGACCTCTCTGTAGCAGTTTACACTGCTAGTGGAGATGTGTGCTATATGTCCAATCGCGGGGTGATCGCCTTTGCAGCCGTGTTGCACCACCCGATTCGCTACATTATGAAGTATTGGAAGGACGAACCCACCGTGGGTATTCATGAGGGAGATGGCTTTTTCCATAACGATGCACGCTTTGGATGCGTACACAACACAGATCAATCCATGTTAACCCCTGTGATTCGCAATGGCGAGATCATCGCTTGGGTGGGGGCGACTATTCACGAGGGGGAAAATGGAGCATGTGAACCCGGAGGCATGCCTTCAGGCTCTGAAACTCCCTTCGATGATGGTCTGCGCGGAAGCCCCATGAAAATTGTCGAACGGGGTAAATTGCGCCGTGATCTGTTGACTTTCTTGCAACACTCCACCCGCGATCCTAAACTAATGCTCGCTGACATTAAGGTCAAAATGGGGGCGGTGCGCCGAGTCATGGACATTGTGGATCGCATGATCGATGAATACGGGATTGATGCCTTTGTAGGGGCAATTCGCATGACCGTTGAGGATGTGGAAAATGAAGTGCGCCGCCGTATCGCTGCCATGCCTGATGGCATCGTTACCGTGCAGCAGTTTGTCGATTCCACCCTCAAGGAAAACATTTTAATCAAGTTTGCTTGCAAAATCACGGTAAAGGGTGATCACATGACCGTGGATTTAAGAGGCTCTGGCAAAGAGATTATCAACCGCGCCATCAACTCTCCTCTAGCATCCACTAAGGCATTTTTTGCTCAAGCGATTTTAAACCACTGGTGGCCTGATTTGCCCCGCTCCACTGGGGCGCTCTCCCCCATTGAGATCATCTCAGATGAGGGCACTTGGGGGGATTGTTCTTACGATGCGCCCAATGGGCAGAACTTGCAAGCTTCCTTTAGGGCATTTAGTGCCTTGCAGATTGCCTATGCCAAATTGCAATTCTCTATGCACACCAAGTACGCCAATGTCCTAGCCCCTTGGTTTAACCAGATCAACGACTTTTTATGGGGCGGGGAAACTCAGCATGGTGAACAGGTGGGAAATCTGTGCGCTGATCTCAATGGCATGGGTGGTGGTGCGAAAGCCTTTAGAGATGGCGAGGACGCAGTCGCTCCACTTTTCTGCGCGATGGCGGATATTGGCGAACAAGAGGTAATGGAAGAAGAAGTGCCTTTCTTGCAGTTGGTGAGCAAGCGCGTGGTGCGTGATAACCAAGGCTTTGGAAAATACCGCGGTGGCATGGGCTATGAGATGATTGTAGCTGCGCGCAACACGCCTGAATGGGGCTTCATGACTGTAACTTCTGGGGCAAAATTTTCTAGTGTGCCCGGACTCTTCGGAGGCTATGGGTGCGCCACCTACCCCTTAGCCATGGTCAAGGGAATCAATATCTTTGAGATCATCAAAAAGAACCCTGAAGAGTTTGATCTATCTATGGAACGCGTGATGAATGAGCGCCCCTTTGAAGGTGGAGTTTACACAACTTATCACATGGGCTTGCAATTTGACCGCTCCCAAGAGGGTGAACTTTACATGATTTCGCAAGGCTGTGGTGGGGGTTATGGAGATGTGCTCGAGCGCGACCCTGAACTAGTGATGGAGGACTTGCAAATAGGGCGTATCTCTGAGCATGTGGCTTCTAATATCTATAAGGTGGTTTGGGATAAGGAAACCTTTGTAGTCGATGAGGAGGCTACGCGAAAATTGCGTGCTGATGAGCGCAAAGCCCGTCTCAAGAGAGGCTTACCCTATGATGAGTTTGTGAAAAAGCATGTCAAAGACGAGCCTCCCAAAGACCTGCTCTATTATGGTTCTTGGGGCGAGGAAAACCCAGAAGAACTCATCGCGACCGTGTGGGATCACCATGGCCCTAAACGCGTTAAAGGTAAAGTTAAAGACATTCCCCTCGTGGTAGTGCCCAACCGCCATGTCCTCAAAATTGCCCAGCTGGAAAAAAGGGTGCAGGAACTAGAGGAAAAATGTGGTGAGGTGCATCACAAATTGGTGTGATTTGGTTTTTAAGGGAGGGGGTCGGCTTTTGATCTGAGACTTTTAGGAGGTCAAGATGGCAAGAGAAATTATAGCCGGTGTGGTGCAAATGCAAGCCCTTTCTTTTGCAAGCGCGCAGAATTTAGAGAGAGCCTTAGGTTTAGCCAAAGAGGCACACCAACAGGGGGCACAGCTCCTTGTTTTCCCTGAGTTATTTGATAGTGGGTATTGTGTGCACCCTAAGGATAGGGAGCTAGCTAGCTCTTTGGGAGATTTGAGCGCGCCCACTTTGCAAGCCCTACAGCGTTTTGTTGAGCAGAGCGGGGTCGTGGTGGTGGGGTGTGGAATCGAGAAGGAGGGGATACATCTATATGATAGTGCCTATATTCTCTCTCCTGAAGGACTTGTAGGAAAATACCGCAAAATCTATTTATGGGGAGATGAGATCGATCGCTTTGAGCGAGGGGATTCTTACCCTATTTTCACACTCGATTTAGGGGGAGTGCGCGTAAAAGTAGGCTTGCAGATTTGTTATGAGGTGGGCTTTCCTGAAGGCTCAAGAGCCCTAGCTTTACAAGGGGCAGAGGTAGTGATCTTTACTGCCGCTTTTAGTCGCAGGAGAGGCTATGCATGGGATTTAGGGAGTAGAGCGCGCGCCCTAGAAAATGGGGTGTTTGTGCTCGCTTCCAATCGTAGTGGGAGTGAGGAGCACCCCTATAGCCACCACCATTTGGAATTTGCGGGGCGCTCTAGGATTATCAATCCCATGGGGGATCTTTTATGCGAGGCTAGCGGTGGGCTGGATGAGGTGCTGGTAACTAAGCTGAATTTAGAAGAGGTAGCTAGACAGAGAGAGGAGATTCCTTATTTGAGGGATTTAAATTTAGTGCACGCCTTAAAAACACAGGTATCTTAAAGGGACGGACATGGCAAAAGAAATTTTAGTGGCTTATGGTGTGGACATCGATGCGGTAGCAGGTTGGATTGGGAGTTACGGGGGGGAGGATTCCCCAGATGACATTTCAAGGGGAATTTTTGCCGGTGAGGTGGGTGTGCCACGCCTCTTGAACCTCTTTGAAAAATATAAGATCCCCGCCACTTGGTTTATTCCCGGGCATTCTATAGAAACCTTTCCCGATCAGGTGAAACTGATCGTTCAAGCCGGGCATGAAGTGGGCTTGCATGGTTACTCCCATGAAAATCCCATTGCCATGACCCCTAAACAAGAAGAAGATGTTTTGGTCAAAACTATCGGCTTGATCAAAGACCTTACGGGCAAGAATCCCACTGGTTATGTTGCACCTTGGTGGGAATTTTCTAGTGTTACTAACGAACTGCTCTTAAAATATGGAGTGAAATACGATCACTCTTTGATGCACCGAGATTTCACCCCCTACTATGTGCGGGTGGGGGATTCGTGGACTACCATCGATTATAGCCTAGAAGCTAAGGAGTGGATGAAACCCTTAGTGCGGGGAGTGGAAACAGATTTGGTAGAAATACCAGGTAATTGGTATTTGGATGACCTACCCCCCATGATGTTTATCAAAAAAGCCCCCAATAGCTTTGGATTTATCCCCCCACGCCACATCGAAGAACTTTGGCTTGAGCAATTTGATTGGGTTTACCACGAAATGGATTACGCCGTTTTTTGCATGACCATTCACCCAGATGTGAGCGGGCGACCGCAGGTCTTGCGCATGCATGAACGCATTATCCAATATATCAACCGCCATAAGGGCGTGCGTTGGGTGGACTTTAACACCATTGCCGATGATTTTATCCGTCGCTGTCCTAGAAAAAAATAATGTGTGTTCTGTGTGCGGATCTCAACACGGCTCTGCACTGGAGTGATGCGCATGTGTTGCCAGCCCAACGCATGCGACTCCGCATGCAAAGAGTGAAGATAGCCAATAAAATCCTCAAATTCTACGGGTTAAAATTACGCACATGGGGGACGCAATTCATCTTAGAGGATCAAAAGGGACGCAGGGAATTGGTGAAGGACTTGGGTGGGCTTTGTTACAAGGCGCAAAATTTAAGCTCCAAACCCCTAGATATTTTAGACCCCGCCTTGTTAGATTTTTTGAGCCGTGGCTAAAATCCCCATTAGCATTCTAACCGGCTTTTTAGGGAGTGGCAAAACCACTCTATTAGCCCAAATTTTAGAGGCCCATCGCTCCCAAAACTTAGCTGTAGTGGTGAATGAGTGGGGGGAGGTGGGTTTAGACGCGCAGGTGTTAAAACATTTATGTTTTGTGCCCGAGCGCATACGGCTATTGCAGGGGGGTTGTGTGTGCTGCCATTACCGCCAAGACTTGATCGATTCGCTTAGGGTCATTGCCCAAGAAGCCCCCGATCATGTGATCTTAGAAACCAGCGGCATTGCTAACCCAGCCCCCATTCTCTTCAGCCTTATACATGATGTCTTTTTGAGCCAACATTTTAAGGTGCAAAGTGTCATCACCTGCCTAGATGCTCTCTTAGGCGCACAGCACCTAGAGCAACACACAGAAGCGCAAAATCAGATCGCCACTTCCAGCGTGGTGGTGATCACCAAAACGGATTTGCAAGATAATTTTAACGCCCTGAGCTCCCTAGTGGTTAGCATCAACCCTACTGCACTCATCTACGATAAAGCCAAACTAGACCCTCTAGTCTTGCTCCAAGAAAATCCGCCAGTCTCCTCTATACCCACCCCAACACCCCACCCACACTTCCAAACCCTATGTTTAGAATTAGAAGCATGCCTAGATTGGAGTGCTTTTACCCTGTGGTTAAGCTTTCTGCTCTACAGATATGGAGATCGCATTTTGCGCACCAAGGGAATTATCCAAACACATGAAGCGTGTGTGGCTCTCAACGGAGTGCAACACATCATCTATCCTCCGACCCATCTAAATCACATCCACGGGCAAAAACCCCAATTGGTGTTTATCCTCAAAGACCTAAACCCCCAAGACATTCACAACTCCCTGCAAACTTTCTTAAAGGCTTTGGGAATAGAGTTTAGAGCTCGCGTCTGTCTTTCTGTAGGCCCGGATTCTCAAACTCCAGCAATCACATAGATTCCCATCAGCTCGATCTGTTGAGCTTGGTACGCAAAAAAGATAGGGCGTAGCCCAAAATTGCAACGCATGAAAGCTCCACCAAAAGCGAGCTAGGATGGCCTAGTTTAGCCGACAGAAAATGCAGGGGTAAAGCTCCAAAAAGGCATAGGAGAAAAATCTCTTTGCTAATCGCTTGAGGTCGTGATTGCAGTCTTTGGCAATAGTCATGCTCTGCATACACTAGCATGGCTGCTAGTTTGTGCACTTCTAGCTTATTTTGCCCATTGAGCCCTGCAGCCAAGTTCAATACATCTTCGTATTTTTTGGAATACACCACATCCATTGTTCTTCCTTCTTATTCTTTGTATTTTTTGTTAAAATCCTATTGGCCCGACCCTGTCCTAAGTTTTCATCTTCTCTCCTTTGCTAAGATTTGCCAAAAAGATTTCTTTCTGTGCGCGTAGGTAGAGATTTTCTAGGGCGAAAATATCTAGGGCTTCTAGGACGCAACGCTCTAGCAGCGCGTTCTGGCTGATTCCCTCTGCTTTGGCCGCGCGCTTGAAGGCGTGGCTGATATGGGGATGCACGCAGAACTTTTTTCTTAGCCTTGTAGGCGCGTTTGGACTTGTCCCAATAGTCTTTTGCACTGCTCTCTCCTCTCTTGAGCAAGTAGAAGCGCATGATGCGCTCCACCACCACTCCACGGCTCTGCCCTTCTAACTGCGCAATGGTATCCAGTAAGCCCAGTACAGCTTTAGTCAAAAAGAAACTCCCCGTGTGTTCTTTAGGCTTCATTGTGCGCCTTTATGTAGTGATCAATCATCATCACTAGGCTCTCCTCCATATTGGCGTAGCTAAAGCCATTGTAGGCCTTGATGATGCGATCTAAGATGCCCTTAGCCTTGGTTTGGGTGTACTCTTTGGGTGCGTAAATATCGCGGTAATTGTTGCGCATAGAGTGGTAGATGCAGGCTGCAATGTCATGTCCCTGGTTTTTGAGCTCTAGGCAGTGGTTGAGCAAGACTCTCTTGGTGCTATGGGTGATCTTGGTGTGTTCTTGCCGATAAGCTAGAAAATCTTCAAAGGCCACTCTTTCACTCTGCTCTAAACAATCCAGGTTTAGAGTGCTCTGCTGGGTGAAGAGACGCTTGAGGGTCTGCAGGCCTTTAGACCAAAGAGAGGGGCTTGAGGCCTAGATTATGTCTTTGGAGGTATTCTTCTACAACAACGCCTAAAGAAGGGCTATTGGCGTATTTGATTTGGGCTTGGGCTTTGGCGCGATTTTCTGGTGTGTCGGGCATTTTCAAGCTGAAGCGTTTGCGTTTGCCCTGCTCGTACACTTCAGCATAAAGCATTCCATTGCGGGGGTAGTATCTCATTGTTGCTCCTTTGTTTGTTTTGGAGTTCTGTGATTAGTGGATGTGTGTTGAATGAGAGCTTTATGACTTCATAAAAAGTCACCCCCCCTTGGGGATTTGAGCGCGCCCTTTAGCAGAGTTTTTTCAAGCGCGCTTGTAGGTTAAGACTTAGCTTGAGAATACTCTTGGCTCAGTTGAGTGCAAAGAAGAAGGATTGCAATAGGCTAGAAAAGCCTAGTTGTGGGGGGTTATGGGTGAATTGGTTTTTTGGGGGGATTGATTGAGCGTATCAAATTCTACCACATCGGGTTTTACTAATCTCGTCTACCTATGTGAAGATAGATTTTTTCTTACGCGTTTCTTTGAAGGAAGGAGTTTTACGCATGGATAAAATTCCATAGGACTATCGTGCCCGTAAAACTCTAAAATTTGCTAGAATAGGCCGTCAAATCGTTGTTCATTTAAGGAGAGTGGAAAAATTGAGCGCGCTGAAAACTTTGAGGACTCCCAAATAGTTAATGCTTGATTGTTTGTTGTTTCTTGGCATATATGTTACTTTTTAACACAATTGTTGGCAGCATTGCAAGAAGCTTACAGCTAATCTCTGAAAATCAGCTCAAGAGGCAAAGTCTTAACTGGTGGAGGATAGCGGGCTCGAACCGCTGGCCTCCTGCGTGCAAAGCAGGCGCTCTCCCAGCTGAGCTAATCCCCCGCAAAGAAGAAAGTTTAAATTGAAACATGGTGGGCTTAAGAGGACTTGAACCTCTGACCTCACCCTTATCAGGGGTGCGCTCTAACCACCTGAGCTATAAGCCCTAAAAAACAAAGGCCGATTGTAATCATTATTCCCTTAAATAATGCTAAAGCGAAACAGCTAGATCAGATTTCAAACTTATGCTACAATGCACTTATGCAATCTTTACCCGCTATGCACACTCTACTAGATGCCCCTTGTTTTGCAGGCTGTGATAAATCCGTTTTAAAGGCTCTAGCAAATGAATTACTGGAGGAATGTCGGCAAAATCAGCACGCTTATGAAAATTTAGCCCAGTGGTGCAATCAACTCCAAGCACGCTATGAAGCCCTGCTAGCTCCCCCTTTTAAAAAAGTCTACAATGCTACTGGGGTGTTGCTCTCTACTAATTTGGGGCGTGCACCTTTAGAGAGCGGCGCGCTTAGGGAATTGGAAATTGTAAATGGCTATGTGGATTTGGAGGTGGATTTGCAATCCACAAAGCGTTTTGAGCGCGCTTTTCAGGCACAAAACCTTTTAAAGGCAATTTTCAACGCCCCCGATGCGCTTATCCTCAATAACAACGCGAGCGCGTTGGTCTTAGTGGCTAGCGCGTTTGCTCCTAAGTCTAAGCGCAAACAGACCCTGCTCTCTTATGGGCAATTGGTGGAAATTGGGGGAGGTTTTAGAGCTCATGAGCTCTTAGATAGTGTTACTCATCTTAAGCTTGTGGGTAGCACGAATAAAACCTATTTGCGTGATTATAAGGATGCCTGCAACGATGCTAGCGAACTGATTGTTAGCGTGCATTGGAGTAACTTTTCTATGGAAGGATTTGTGGCAAGTGTGCCCTCTAAATCTCTCTTTAGTCTAGCTCAAGAAAAAGACTTGATCTTTTATGAGGATTTGGGGAGTATGCAAAGTGTGGAGGATACCAAAAAAGCTCTGAAAAGAACGCATCTCTTAAGCTTTAGTGCAGATAAATTATTAGGAAGTGCACAAGCGGGGATCGTTCTAGGAAATAAAACACATATAGAAGCGTTGCGCACCCACCCGCTTTATCGCGCTTTTAGAGTGGATAAGATCACACTCTTCTTGCTCACCAAAACCTTGCAAGGCTGTTTGCAAGGTCAGAAAACCCCTATAGAAATCTTTTTAGCCCAAGATAAAGACGCTTTGCTCAATAAAGCCCTTAAACTTCACCGCGCTTTAAGCGATCTAAAGGCCTTAAAAGCCTTTGTGATCCCCACTCAAGCCCGTGTGGGAGGAGGCGTGCAGGGGGGATTGTTAGAGAGTTTTGGGGTGCAAATACAAGCTGGCATGGATGTTAAAGCCCTTTATCACATTCTTTATAAAAGAGGTGTGGCTGGAGTGATGCGCGCTAACTGTGTGGTGCTGGATATGTACGCACTCTTTGAAAAAGACATCTCCACCATTGCTCAACACATACGAGAAGTTTTAGAAGCTTCCGCCTAATTTCTTCTAAGGGCTATTAGAGCAAAGCCTTCCGCCCAACTCCATACGCACTTGGAATTTTAGCTGTGCTGGATTGTTACATTTGCTCCTTTTTTGAGCTTTTCAGGGTCTGTAGCCTCATCTAGCACCTTTTTCACACTGGCAAAGCTGTCCTCAAAGTCAATGCTGGCTTTAATGGGCTTGCCCAGCGTAGCAGTGGCTGCACCAACAGTAGCCAGCACGCCCCCAATGCTCTCCTTAATGCGGTTCATGCTCTCATTGAAGCGTTGGGTGATCACTGCGGTGTTGACTTGGCGTAGTTCAGCATTGATAGCGCGCACCTGTGTGCTAGCCACTTCTCCTAAACGCAAAGAGGAGTTTAGACTACTGCGCAAAGAGCGCATGGAGGCTTGCACGCCCTCCACCACTCCGCTAGAAGTTTCTAAAGAGAGAGCACGGCGTGCGGCACTCATGCTCTCTCTAAAAGCGTCTAATTGGGGTCTAATGCGGATACTGAGTTCGGTTTGCATGGCAATTTCCTAAAGGGGGAGGTGTGTTATAATGCAGATGGATGCCATGGCGGGTCGCCTTTTTGGTCACAATTTGGCGTATCAATGTTTGAGGGTCGGGGAGTGCAGTGGGTGGCCTCCCGGAAAGGAGACCCGCTATGAAGCTCTTTATAGCCTTCGTGGTGTTAGTGGTACTGACCATGCCACTATACTAACCAAGTGGGACGCGTCTTTAGGGGCGCGTCCCCACCACGGGGCTATTGTATCCAATGGGCTTAAACCTAAACTTAAGCCCGCACTACCTAATCCCATGTGCCTTCTCTAAAATCTCTTTAGCCAACTGCGTATAAGCCAAAAATTCGCTCACTTGCATGTGCATCACTTCTGTGTACCCAAAGTGCAGGGCATAGCCTAGTAAGGCTACGCCCCTCTTAAGTTTTTTTCATCTACCCCTCTGAATTTGGCAATGGTCTTAGCCAGTTTCTCAAACTCTTCTAGGGGCAGGGCATTGATGAAGCGCTCATCAATCTCGCCCATAGAGCAGTCAAACAAAAGGCTTTTGATCTGAGACACATCATCGCCTGCATTCATGGCCTTTTGCAGCTGAAAAAGAGTAGGTTCACTAATCCCTACACTCTGGCCATCTCTAAAGGTGATACTCTCTTTGTGGAGTAGGGAGGTTAGTGCTACACCGCTTACTGATGGCACAATTGGCTAAATTCAACTAACAAGCCAAAGAGCGCAATAAATCTCTACTCAATGACTATGTCTATTGCTACACCCCTAGCCGTAAGGTGAACAAGGTAGAGAAAATCAAAGCCATACGCCTTATCAAGCGCGAAAAGTCTAGTCTCCACGGAGCTTTACTGATAGCGAATCATTAGAGCTTAATTAGTCTTTATAGACTAGAATACTCCTAGGCTCTCTATATAAGTCTTTGATCTTAATGTTATTTGGGGTGTGTTTGATGTGTGCCAAGCCTAGTATTTGCATTTTAGCCACAGGAGGCACGATCGCAGGGAGTTCTGCGAGCGCGCTGAGCAGTGCTTATCAATCTGGTTCGTTGAGCGTGGATAGCTTACTGAAAATGATCCCGCAGGCTAAAGAATTAGCCCATCTCAAGGCCGAGCAGGTGAGCAATGTTGGTTCACAAGAAATGAATGATGTTATCTGGTTGAAGTTAGCCAAGCGCGTGCAGGCCTTGCTCTCTGAAAGGGAAGTGGATGGGGTGGTGATCACGCATGGTACGGACACGATGGAGGAGAGTGCCTACTTTTTAAATTTGGTCATCAAGAGTCATAAGCCTATTGTAATGGTAGGTGCAATGCGCAACGCGGACTCGTTGAGTGCAGATGGCCCGCTCAATCTTTATAACGCCATTGCGCTAGCTAGCAACCAAGAAGCCAAGGGTAAGGGAGTGTTGGTCGTGATGGACGATACCATCCATGCGGCTAGAGAGGTGAGCAAGACTCATAGTACAGGGGTGAGCACTTTTAAATCGCTTAATAGCGGTCCCATAGGGCACGTGCTCTATGGGCATGCGCGTCTTTACATGCAACCCTTGCGCAAACATACCCTAGAAAGTGCCTTTGACATCACTGCAATCCGTTCTTCTCTGCCCCGTGTGGATGTTATCTATTCTCATGCCAACGATCATGCAGACTTCGTGCAAAGCGCACTCCAGCACGGAGCTGGAGGAATTGTGAGCGCTGGGATGGGCAATGGCAATCTCTATCCAGCGGTGCTAGATGCGCTGGCTGACGCGGCTAAAAAAGGCGTGGTTGTGGTGCGTTCTAGCCGAGCGGGAAGCGGTTTTATTACGCGTCCAGGAGAAATTGACGATGTACAATACGGCTTTTTAACCAGTGATAATCTCAATCCTCAAAAGGCTAGGATACTTCTCATGCTCGCCTTAAGCCAAACTCATGATCATGAAAAAATCCAGCACTATTTCGATACACATTGACTAGACTGGGATTTTGCCGTATAATTTCCATGCCTAAACTGTTATAAGGGGTTTTCTATGCCAGTTGTAATTAAAAATTTATTAAAAACATCCTTGGTCTCTCTTGGACTATGCACAGCTCTTTATGCCAATAAGGCCAGCCAGACGATCAATGCGCAAGAACTGATCAAAAAGGCGCTAGACTCCAATTTAATGCCCATGCCAACGGGCAAAGTTTTAGACAAGTATCTTAAAGACAAGGTGCGTAATTTGGGTGTCTCCTATAAGGGACCCTTGCTTACCAAAGATCAAGTAGAACTAGGGAAGATGCTCTATTTAGACCCCAGAATATCGACCTCCTATCTCATTTCTTGTAACACATGCCACAATTTAGGCATGGCTGGAGTGGACATGGTTTCGCGTGCGGTGGGTGAGGGTTGGAAACCCAACCCACACTTTTTAAACTCTCCCACGGTATATAATTCTGTCTTTAACGCCGTGCAATTTTGGGATGGACGGGCGGCTCACTTAGATGAGCAG
This sequence comes from Helicobacter salomonis, assembly GCF_900197775.1. Lineage (NCBI taxonomy): Bacteria > Pseudomonadati > Campylobacterota > Epsilonproteobacteria > Campylobacterales > Helicobacteraceae > Helicobacter > Helicobacter salomonis. The sequence continues at coordinate 9,852 of NZ_FZMA01000015.1, read as the reverse complement.
GCAAAGGGACCCATTACCAATCCCGTGGAGATGAATGCTGATCCTAAGGTCGTAGAAGCCAAGATCAATTCTATGCCTGGCTATGTCAAAGCTTTTAAACGCGCCTATGGTAATAATGTCAAAATCGATCTCAACTTGATTGCAGATACCATTGCCATGTTTGAGGCCACTCTCAATACGCCTAATCGTTTTGATGACTTCTTGCGGGGCAATGTCAAAGCCTTGAGTCTCAAAGAACAGGAAGGTCTGGCCCTCTTTTTGGAAAAGGGGTGTACAGGTTGCCACAATGGAATCAATTTAGGGGGGACAATGCAACCCTTCCAAGTGGCCGCCCCCTATGAATTTGCCAATGTCGGGGATTTCAAGGGGAATAAGGATGGGCTCATCAAAGTGCCTACCTTGCGTAATATTTTAGAAACAATGCCTTATTTCCATAATGGGCAGTATTGGGATATTAAAGATGCGATCAAAGCGATGGGTGCGGTGCAATTAGGAATCCATATCAGCGATGCAGAGGCCCAAAAAATCGCCATCTTCTTTGGCGCTCTTACTGGCAAGAAACCTACTATTACCTACCCCAACTTGCCCACTATCACCGATAAAACCCCCAAACCTCAGGGAATCATGGAAAAAGATATAGGGCATGTCGCCCCTGCTAAACCTGCAACGCATTAATTTAAGCACAAAGAGCACGCATTAGGCTATAATGTGAGCTTTTATTTGAAAGGAGAATCGATGGCTCGTCGGTGTGATTTTACTTTAAAAGGCCCCATGGTAGGCAACCATGTTAGCCATGCCAATAACAAAAATAAAAGGCGCTTATTGCCTAATTTGCGCACTATCCGTATCACACTGGAAGATGGCACTAGACAAAAGGTCCGCGTCGCAGCTTCCACACTGAGAACCATGCGCAAAGGCTAGCCTTTAATATTCTTCATAGCTTCGAGCTTCCTTTACTGATGTCGCACTCCCGGTTTTTTAGATGATGGGTGGTGTACGAGAGCCCCTGTGGGCACGCGCAACACTAGCACAGCAAAACTGAGGGGTGAACAAAGATGAAGCAAGGATACACAGAATATCGATTTATAAAGCGCTCCAGTAGTGTGATACAAACAGACGCCCACTAGCCCAAAAGTTTAGGGATTTGGAGCGTGAATGGTGAGGATGATGTTTAATTTTAAGGCACTCTTCAAGAAAAAACCCCCCAAAGAGAGTGCTGATCGCCAAATCAACGCAGAAATTTATTCCCACTTTAAGCTTTTTGCTCTGCCTTTAGTGCTCATCCAACTCTTTATTCTCTTGGGCACGCTGGGCTATTTAGGCTTGGAGAACTACTCCCTCATGCAAGCCTTTTTTCAGACCTCTTACACCTTTACAGCCACGGGTTTTGGGGCTTTGGACGAGAGCAAGTTTGGGACTTGGAGTATTTTTCTAAGCGTCTTGATCATGTTTTGTGGGGAGGCGTTGATGACCTTCACAGTCGCCGTGCTCATAGGGGTGATCAACAAGGGAGTGTTAGCTAAACTGATTCGGGAGAAAAAGATGATTTACAAAATCGCACGCCTCAAAAACCACTATGTTATTTGCTATCATAATGAGTACACCATCGAACTTGCCAAACAATTCCGCAATGCGCAAATCCCCTTCGTGGTCGTAGATGACAATCCAGAATTTGAAGAACAAGCTCTTAAACACAAATATCCCTATTTTATCTCAGGTGACCCACACACCAATTTGAGCATGCTAAAAACCAATCTGAGTAGTGCTAAAGGTGTGGTTACCTTTTCTAAAATTTTATCCGTGAACATTGCTCTAATTGCCAATGTGCGGCTGCTGGAAAAAGAATTAGGGCGCAAGCCTTACTACATTATCGCTAGCGCAGATAATGACGAAGGTTTAGAAAAACTCAAAAAATTGGGCGCAGATAGTGTGGTGTCCCCCACCAAATTGATGGCTCAACGGGTGAGCGCAATGGCTATTCGCCCGGATATGGAAAATATTTTAGAGAATTTCATTTACAAAAAAGACACGCTCTTAGACTTAGAAGAGGTGATTGTGCCCAAGGAAAGCTGGCTGGTGCAACGCAAACTCAAAGAGGCACATTTTAGAGAAATTGCTAAAGTTTTTGTGATTGGCATTATTCAAAAGGATGGACGCTATATTCCCATGCCTGAGGGGGATACCATCGTAGCCAGTGAGGCTAAATTACTTGTGATTGGAACTTCTGAGGGGGTGACCAAGTCTAAAAGCATGGTATTGCAACACCAACGCCCAAGAGAGGTAGATTATGTCGCGCTGTGAGTTACATACAGCGCGACATAAGACTTAAAAGGCGCGCAAAATGGTGTTGTGGAGGCGTTGATTAAAATCCTTGGCATTTTTGAGTGCGCCATTCTCTAGTAAGTGTGCGCTCTCAAATAGCAAATGCGCCACATCAGAGAGCATGGTCTTATCCTCCACACTTTTGAGTTTTTGCATAATGGCATGATTAATGTTGAGTTCCAGGGTTTTGGGCTGTTTGGGCATTTCCTGGCCCATTTGACGCATCAAATTAGCCATCATGGCATTTTGCGTATCACCCACCAAGGCCACCACAGATTGAAGGTCTTTAGATAAAGCGACATCTTTGATCTCATCTTTAAGAGCTTCTTTAAAGGCTTCTACCACCGCGCTAAACTCTTGTTTTTCTGTATCGCTCACTTCCTCAAGCCCCAACTCTTTAAGCGTTTCTAGCGCACTCGCGTCTTTCAAGGGAGTCTTATCGTATTCCTGCACGCCCGGGATCACAAACGCATCGATTTCATCGCTCATCAAGAGCACTTCAAATCCCTTTTGAGCGTATTTTTCCAGCAGAGGTGCGGCTTTGAGAAGGTCTAAATTCTCCCCCATCATGTAGTAAATGCTCTTTTGTTCTGTGGGCATGTTAGCCTTGTAATCTTTAAGGGAGAGAAAATCCGCCCCCTTAGAACTTGTGAAGCGCAAGAGCTCCAAGAGTTTATCCCTATTTTCAAAATCTGAATGCAAGCCCTCCTTGAGCGCGCGCCCAAATTGTGTATAAAACTTCTTGTAAGTGTCTGCATCTTGGCTCAAGGTAGCGATCTCAGCTAAAATTTTCTTAGTAGACGCGCTTTTGATCGTAGCCAGGATTTTGGTTTGCTGCAAAATCTCACGACTGACATTCAGAGGCAAGTCTTCGCTATCGATGATGCCGCGCACAAAGCGCAGATATTGGGGTAGCAATTCTTTGTCATTATCGGTGATAAAGACCCGCTTGACATAGAGTTTGACCCCAGATTGGTAATCCACACGGAAGAGATCAAAGGGAGCGGTGCTGGGGATATAAAATAAAGTGCTGTATTCTAGCGTGCCCTCCACTTTAGTATGCACCCATTTTAAAGGTGCGCTATTGTCATGAGCAAAACTCTTGTAAAACTCTTGGTAATCCTCGTCCTTGAGATCCGCCTTATTCATGCGCCAAATGGCGGTTGCGCTATTGATTTGAGTGCATTTTTCTTCTTGGATTTCCTTCTTACTCTCGCCCTCTCCCTCGCTCTTGCTCTCTGTATAAGTTAAGAAAATGGGGAAGGGAATGTGCTCGGAATACTTTTTCACAATATGCTCAATTTCCCAGCGGTTAGCAAACTTTGCCTCTTCTTCCTTGAGATAAAGCGTGATAGTTGTGCCAAACTTCTCTTTCACACAAGGGCTGATTTCATACTCCCCCTTCCCATCGCTCATCCACGCATAAGCCTGATCGCTCAAGGGCTTTTTACTCTGCACCACTACCTTGTGAGCCACCATGAAGCTGGCGTAAAAACCCACCCCAAATTGTCCAATAAGCGCGCTATCTTTTTTCTTATCTCCGCTCAAATGCGCCAAAAAGTTTTTCGTGCCTGATTGGGCGATCGTGCCTAGATTAGCGATGAGTTCTGACTCATCCATACCAATGCCATTGTCAGAGATGGTAATGGTCTTCTGGGTCGAATCAAAGCTTAGGTGAATCTGGGGCACAAAGTCCAAATTTTTATACGCTTCATCGCTGAGCACCAAGTAATTCAGTTTATCTAATGCATCAGAGGCGTTGGAAATGAGTTCGCGCAAAAAAATCTCTTTATTAGAATATAAAGAGTGGATCATCAAATCTAAAAGTTGCGTGATCTCGGTCTGAAAGGTATGTTTTTGTCCCATTAAAAACTCCGAAATAAAATAGTGTAGCGCGCGATTATAGCATAAAAGCCGCCCAAAAAACATGTTAGAATGCGCCATATCTGGCTAAAGGATAGCGATGTTTGAGAGCTTGCTAGAGAGTTTACCCTCCTCACTATTGCGCTTAGGGATTTTATTTAGCGGTCAGGGCTCTAACATGCAAGCCCTTATTGAGAGTTTGCACCAACATACTTTTTTGGGCACAAAACCCATTGTGATCGAGGTAGCCCTCTGTCTAACTAATAAGCCACAGGCTCCGGGCATCGCGCGCGCGCAAAAATTGGGTGTGCCTTGCCAAGTAGTTGAGCCACGTGCGCATGCGCAAACATTGGATTTTGAGCGCGCTCTCATCGAGCATCTGCACAGGGCGCGCTGCCATATTGTCTTGTTAGCTGGCTACATGCGCTTGGTAAGCCCCCTATTTTTAGAGCATTTCCCCACCTTGAATATTCACCCCTCCATGCTTCCCCACTTCAAGGGTAAGGACGCTCTGCGTGCCAGTTTTGAGGCTAAAGAAGGCATGGGCGTGAGCGTGCACATTGTAACACCACAGCTAGATAGTGGCCCCATTATTGCCCAACAAGCCCTAGTTCCAGAGCCTCAGGAGAGTTTTGAGAGTTTTGAGCAACGTATCCATGCCTTAGAGCACCAACTCTACCCCAAAGCTCTCTTGCAGGTCTTAGGACTTAAGAGTTTGACTTGAACGACTTTCTCATTCTAGCCATCGTAACCCCTTTGGTGGTCTTAGCGCCCTATGTGAGTAAGGTCATTAAAATGCCCGTAGCGGTGTTAGAAATCCTCTTTGGTATGCTAGGAGCGTATGCGGGTTTATTTGCCCCCAGCCATGGGTTTGACTTGATGGCAGAGGTGGGGTTTTTGTTTTTAATGTTTTTATGTGGCATGGAAGTAGACCTGTACATGTTCAAACAACTTGACAAATCTTTACTCAAAAGAATTCTGGGCTACTTTGGTGTGCTCTATGTTCTCTCCTCCACAATCACTCTAAGTGCCAAGCTCCCCGCCCTCTATATCATCATTCTACCCATTGTGAGCTTGGGGATGATCATGACCTTGGTGCGCGAATATGGCAAAGAAGTGCCGTGGCTAGATTTGGTGCTCAAAGTAGGAGTGCTGGGCGAGCTCACGAGTATTGTTTTGTTGGTGATTGTGGATGGCATTTACCTGCACGGCCTAAGTTCCCAGTTGAGTAGAACTCTAGGTATCTTATTGGCTTTCATGGTTGCACTCGTGGGCTTGGTGCAACTTTTTAAAATTCTGTTTTGGTGGTTTCCACGCTTAAAACTCTTCATCATGCCCCCGGATAACGAGTCTAATCAGGATATTCGTTTTACCATCATGCTCTTTTTTGGACTTGTCGTGATTGTGGGGTGGCTCAAGTTGGAGTTAGTGCTGGGCGCGTTCTTAGCAGGCACGATCGTGTCCACCTTTTTCCCTCATAAACACGAATTATTTGACAAACTCAACGATGTGGGCTTTGGTTTCTTTGTCCCCCTATTCTTCGTGCATGTGGGTTCAACCCTAGATTTAAAACTCATCATCGCTAACCCCGGGCTCATCTCTCATGCCTGCGCGATTGTATGCGCTATGTTTGCCTTGCATGTCAGCGCAAGTTTTACCTTATTTGGCAGACATTTCCGAAACCTGTGGCACACAGGTTTATTCGCCTTGAGTGCGTCCATGCCCCTAACTTTTCTCATCACGGCCGCGAGTGTGGGGTTAAGAGTTGGGGCTATTGATCAAAATACCTATTATTCCCTTGTAATTGCAGCGATCTTTGAAGGAGTGCTCTTCACAAGCACCATCAAATTCCTCATGCGTGCCAAGTCATTGCAAAAGAACCCCCACTCCTCTTAGGCTATAGGGAGCGTTTTGGAGGGATTGAATTTTTTGAAATTTAAAAGGTGTAGAGGTAGGCAACATAGACCGAGTAGTCGCGCTTTAAATTGTAGCGCCACCACTGGTTATGCAAGAATTGATTGACCAAGAGTGGAACCTTAACCCCTAATTCCACCCCATTGTGCTTGAAAAGGTTGGTCCGTAGTCCAAAATCTAGCCACACCTGAAAGTTAACCGGAGATGTTTTGGGAGTGTAATTGAGGTTAGCACGCTTGATTAGCTGTTGTTTCCAAAAATCAGTGGTTGAGCTAGTCCAGCTATTGCCCCCAATGGCCACGCCCCCAAAAAGTCCCACGCTCGCATTAGCTCTATCAATAAAATTCCCTAGCGCGTCGATTCCCACCCCCCAAGCCGTCATGTTGAGGCGCACCTCTGGGCTAGAGCCTACATCACTGCGCTGTGGTCCTAGATTGGCATGCCCGAAGTTAAAAAAGCCATAATAGCGCAAGCCTGCCCACTTAGTTTTGGCATTAGGGGGTTTGAAGAAAAGCTTCTGACCTACTTGGATTCCAAAACCATTGAGTGCGCCATTGCCATATTTGGCGTGCCAGCTAACATTCGTACCCTGAAAATTATTGTAGTGAGGACCTGTGCCGGGGGGGTAGAGAGTCCCATCCTTCCATTCGCTATAGACATTGGTATACATCCTCGCCTGCCCGATTTGATAACTCGCCCCCAGGTATACACCATTTTCTTCGGCCACAAGCCCACTTACCGATCCTAAAACTAGAGAAATACCCAAGCAAAGCCGTTTCATGACCACCCTTTGATGATAAAAAAAATTCAATTTAGCGCAATAATAGCATGTTTAAACTCAGAAAACAAGAATTTTATCTTTTTTTATCCTTAAACTACCGCCTACACAAATCTAGTATAATACCCCGCTAAATTTCACCATAAGAGCACACTTTGCCAAATAATATTACGATTTATGGGGCTAGGGAACATAACCTAAAAAACATCACTCTGACTTTGCCTAAGAACCGCTTCATTGTGTTTACGGGTTTGAGTGGCTCGGGCAAGTCTTCCTTAGCTTTTGATACTCTGTATGCTGAAGGGCAACGCCGTTACCTAGAATCCCTCTCCAGTTACGCGCGCCAGTTTTTAGACCGCGTGGGCAAGCCTGCCGTAGATAAGATCGAAGGCTTGACTCCCTCCATTGCCATCGATCAAAAGACCACTAGCAAAAATCCGCGCTCCACGGTGGGCACCATCACCGAGATTTACGATTACTTGCGCCTGCTATATGCGCGTGTTGGCACGCAACACTGCCATTTATGCGGTGCGTCCATTGCCTCGATGAGTGCGAGCGACATCGTTACTCAAGTGATGCATAGCTTTCAAGGGTGCACGATCTTAATTCTAGCCCCCCTAGTGCGCGACAAAAAGGGGAGCTTTAAAGAAAAATTGCAAGCTCTGCGTTTAAAGGGTTTTGTGCGTGCTCAAATTGATGGGGTGTTAGTGCGCCTAGATGAACAGATCGAGCTGGCTAAAACCAAAAAACACACCTTAAAACTCGTACTTGACCGCATGGTGGTGGAGGTGGACAACCATGCGCGCATGGCAAGTGGGATCGAGCGCGCATTAGCGGAGAGTTATGGCGAAGTGGAAATTGTCGATGTCAACACGCAGAAAAGCGCGCATTATAGCGAGCATTTGGCATGTTTTGCTTGCAAGGTGAGTTTTGAGCCTTTAGAACCCTTGAGCTTTTCTTTCAACTCCCCTAAGGGGGCGTGTGAGGCGTGCGCAGGATTGGGGAGTAAGTTGAGCTTGGACATCCATAAGATTTTAGAACCCCATGCCCCCTTGAATCATATCAAGGTGATTTACCCTGATAGTTATTACCGCGCGTTTTTGGAGGGCTTTTGTCAGACCAATGAAATTGACATGAATTTGAGTTTTAACGCACTCAATCCTGCCCAACAAAAAGCCCTACTATATGGCAATGCTAAAGAAGTGTGCTTTGCTTGGAAACAAGAGCAATTACAACGCCCTTGGAGAGGGGTGGTGCAAATGGCTTATGAGGCGATCAAAGATTCGCACGATTTGCAGCATTACATGCAAGAAAAGCCCTGCGCTACATGCCAAGGGCATCGCCTTAAAGGTGCGTCTTTGGGGGTTAGAGTAGCAAATTTAGGAATTGCTCAGATTTTAGACATGCCCATTGACGCTGTGCATACCTTTTTTAACAATCCCGATCACTTCGCCCATTTAAGCCCCCAACATGCCCACATCGCCGCACCTATTCTCAAAGAAATCACCCAAAGACTTTCTTTTTTGGTGTCTGTGGGGTTAGGATATTTGACTTTGGGGCGCGATGCACGCAGTATTAGCGGCGGAGAGAGTCAGCGAATCCGCATTGCTAGTCAGATTGGGAGCGGGCTTACCGGAGTGCTCTATGTCTTGGACGAACCTAGTATTGGCCTGCACGAGCGCGACACACTCAAATTGATCGAGACCCTGCAACATCTACAACAAAAGGGTAACACCCTCATCGTGGTCGAACACGACAGAGAAACTATCAAGCAAGCCGATTTCATCGTGGACATCGGACCTAGGGCTGGCAAATACGGGGGAGAGGTGATCTTTAGTGGCAGCGTGCCAGAACTCTTAAAAAGTGCACACTCCACTGCGCTGTATTTAAGTGGGCGTAAAAACATCCAACGCCCTAGTTACTTGCACCACCCCCCCACCCAGTTTTTAGAACTCCAGCAAGTGAGTATCCACAATATCCATAACTTGAGCGTGCAAATCCCTTTAGGGCGTTTTGTGTGCATTAGTGGGGTGAGTGGGAGTGGAAAAAGCTCGCTCATTTTGCAAACCTTATTACCTATGGCACAGAGCACACTCAACCACGCTAGGTCGTCTAGCCCAGCCCAGGGCATAATTCAGGGTTTAGAACATTTAGACAAGGTGATCTATCTGGATCAAGCCCCCATTGGCAAGACCCCGCGATCCAATCCGGCTACTTATACGGGAGTGATGGACGAAATCCGCGTGCTCTTTGCCCAAAGCAAGGAGGCGCAAGTTTTGGGTTATAGCGCGAGTCGCTTTAGCTTTAATGTGAAAGGGGGGCGTTGTGAAAAATGCCATGGGGAGGGGGATATTAAGATTGAAATGCACTTTTTGCCCGATGTGATGGTGCAATGCGATGCTTGTAAGGGGAGTAAATACAATGCTCAAACTCTAGCTATTAAGATCAAGGGCAAATCGATCGCCGATGTGTTGAATATGAGCGTCGAAGAAGCCCTAGAGTTTTTTGCCAAAATTCCTAAAATCGCTTCTAAACTGCAAACTTTAATCGCGGTGGGTTTGGGCTATATCACTTTAGGGCAGAATGCCACCACTTTAAGCGGGGGAGAGGCCCAGCGCATCAAGCTGGCTAAAGAATTGAGTCGTAAAGACACGGGCAAAACGCTGTATATCTTAGATGAGCCCACCACGGGGCTACATTTTGAAGATGTACAATTATTGCTCAATGTTTTGCACTCACTCGTAGAATTGGGTAACTCGATGCTCGTGATTGAGCACAATTTAGACATCATCAAAAACGCCGACTATATCATTGACATGGGGCCAGAGGGCGGGGGCGGGGGCGGGCAGGTAATCGCACAAGGCGCGCCCCTAGAAGTGGCTAAAACACATGCCCAAACGGGCAGTTATACGGGCAAATTCCTAGCTAGAGAGCTGGGATTGATCTAATTATTCCTCATCGTCGTTCTTAGGGGG
>NZ_FZMA01000016.1:0-79686 GCF_900197775.1 Helicobacter salomonis | reverse complement strand
AAAATTCCTCTAGGCTGTAGTGTTTGTAAAATACCTTCTCATACATGGTGTCTACCCTGCAAATTTGGGGGCGGTCGTCATAAATACGGCATTGCTGAGTCTGTGGGTCTAAGTGGCGGCATACGCCATTACCTAAATCCAAATGGGCGAGCTCCTTAACCCCACCGATATTGCGACAACACGTCCCGTAAATAGTGCAAGGAAAGCCCATGTTCACAGCCGGATTAGATTCTTACCTTGATCGGTGAGCACAAGCATGGCTTTTGTCCAATCCGCATAAATGTTTGCAAGCTTGGATTCTAGTCCAAATGTTTCGATCATAGTGTCTAAGACTTCCTTTTCCCCCTCATGCAGGGCTTCCAAATGCGTCAAGCGATCGGCCATAGCTAGCGCCATGGTTTCTAACAACACAATCTTTTGGTGCTCTTTTTGTTTGAAAACCTCTAGGGTTTTCTTAAGATTGAAAGTCTTAGTATCATAGTGAACATCTTCAATCTGCATCTCTAAGCAATAAGTAGAGATTACCTCTTGTGCGTCTGAAAAATCGTGGTTACTCCATGCGACATGGTGTGCGATCTGCAAAAAACGCTTTCTTTTCCTCCGTGTTTAATGCACCCAAGAACATGAAAGCTCCTTGATAGAAATAAGGCGCTATTCTACCCCTATCATCCCTCCAGTTGTCAAGAAAATGCGCCTAAAATGAGAGATGAAAAGTGAAGTGCCCAAATGCTAAAGACATTTTGGGCTTCCTTGGCTGATGTTGCCCGTAGGGAGAGTTTGGTTCTCACTCTGTGTCCCTATAGTAGGGATTTTACAGAGTTTGAGCTCCAACGCATTCCCTACAGGTCTCACACATCATATCTCCAAAGGCGTAACTTTGCACACTTCCTGCGCTAGATACGAATGTATGGGGACACTATACCACAAATTAGTGGTATTCATCCCACCCGCTAAAGACGAGTGGGATTTCTGCCGAGGAGATTAAAAAGTAGAAATTAGCAAAAAGAAAAGCAAAAGGATCGTTAAAGAGGGGGTGAGAGTTCGAACTGGGAGCTAGAGGGCAACCCTCCCTAGAGGAACGAGTCTTGCAAGAACGGCGCTTACCACTCCCAGCCTCCGCCTAGTTTTATAGCTAGGTAGTTGGGGATTTTAATTCCATTAAAGGCAGTGGTCTGTAACCCAGATTGCACAGAGATATCCAAAACTTTAAAGAAGCGCATACCCCCGGTGAGAATGATGCCCTGATGCAATCCATTTGGAGCAATGTTGCCCATCGCCCCAAACTTGACTGCTAGCCACTTCAGATGCGCCATTATCCCCCCACCCATCATGCGACTGTACTTTTCTAACATCAGAGTTTTGTTAGAGGTGAGGTCTACATCCCATGCTAGACTTAACCATTTCCAACGATACCCCAAACCCATGCGCACCTGCGGATCAATGCGCAGACTATACCCGTCGTTGTAGCGGATTTTAGGCGCGTTGAGATACTTGCCCACCAAGCCTACGCTGAAGCCATAGACGCGGTAAGCCAATCCCAAATCCAAGCCAAAATGGCTTTGGCGCACCAAGCTATTATTATCAAAGGAAAGTATGTCTTTATGGCTAATGCTGTTGATAAAACCATTTAGAGGGCCACGCATAGAAAACCCATAACTCACACTATAGATATATTTAAAGGTTACACCAGCAGAAAGCTTGCCAAATTTCTTAAAATCAAAACCTTTGGCATAGCCCACAGGTAAACTCCCTAGAACTAACGCCCTCACTCCAGCAGCAGTGGTAGCTTGGGGCGACAACATAGAAGTATTGTTAAAAGCGGCTTGCGAGCTTCTTGTGAATGTGAGGCTATTGGAAGATGCATCTATTTTAACATAGCCATAGGGCATACCAAACTGACCGGTGTCGACAATTGCTTGGTTGTAACGCGGGTTTAGCACCGCGCTAGCCCCTGCAAATGCGCTGGCAAACAAAGCCACTCCAAAAGTCCCAATCCCACCTTTAACACTCTTGATTTTTGGGTGAATTTGTAGCACCAAACCATTTTGAGAGCGTAGAGAAAGTCCATTGAGTTTGAGCAAATTACTCACAGAGTTGACTAGCTCGATGGCATTACGCGCGGCCGGGCTAGAATTTCCAGAAATGGTAAGACTACCCCCCGGGGACACATGCGGAAGTTGCCCTCTTTGCGCATCGATGAGGTCTTTCAAGCCTAAGCTATCCAGGTTTTGCACAGAAGTGTCTTGGGAAATTTGCAAGGCTTTGGAGGCAAGGGGGAGAATGTTTTTAGAGCTCAAACCCACTCCGAAGCTATACCCAAATTTGGTGCGATCGTCTATATCTAAGAGTGCGGGGTTATAGTAAAGTCCCCATGTAGAGTCCTCCAGCGCAACCCCAGCTCCCCCCATTGCAAAGCTGGTATTCCCCATACCTCCAAATTCTAAAGCCCCCAGGCTATTACAGATTAAGGCACACAGACCTACTGCTTGCATTGATTTGCCAAACATTTAGAATCCCTACAGTGATTTGCATGCATTAAAGCATAAAGTCGCTCAGGGGATACTTAAAACAAGTTGGTTCTCGTATCTTAAGAACCTTATTTTAGATTCGCTGTGCTCCTAAATACTTTTCCCATTCATAAGCACTTTTGACAATGGTGTCCAAGCTATCAAAAGCGGGTTTGAAATTGGTGTGGTTTAAAATCTTGCGGTTATCGGCTACTAGACAACTTGGATCGCCTGCACGCCGCGCCTGGAGTTCAACTTTAAAATCTACACCTGAAACTTCTTTTACTTTTGCAATCACTTCACGCACACTGTAACCGCGTCCATAACCCACATTGTAAATTGCGCTTTTGGAGGTACTTAGAAGGGCTTCAAATGCGTTTAAATGCGCTGAGGCGAGATCGTCGATGTGGATGTAATCTCGAATGCAAGTGCCATCTGGAGTGGGGTAATCTGTGCCAAAAATCCCCATAGAGGGGCGTTTAAAGGTGGCGCATTCGCAGGCGATCTTGATGAGATGGGTGGCGTTTAGAGTGCGTTGCCCTAAGCCAAAAGGGGTGGTGTAGTCATTAAAATGAGTCGCCCCAGCCACATTAAAATAACGCAGGATTGCACAGGAAAAGGGCGCAGTGCTAGCGGTGTCCAACAAAATGCGCTCACTCATCATCTTAGAAGCTCCGTAAGGATTAATTGGATTTAGGGAGGTCTGTTCGTTGATGGCATGTTCACTCTGTTCATAAACTGCTGCAGTCGAGGAAAAGAGAAAATGCTTGATGCCATGCTGCACGCAGAGTTTGGCAAGTTGCAAAGTGTTGAGGGTGTTATTTTCATAGTAGGCCAAAGGTAAGCGCGTAGATTCTTCCACTAAGAGTTTAGCCGCAAAGTGCAAAACACCTTTAATGATTTGCCCTTGGTCGCGCTTGTGCTGCAACAAGGTATTTAGAGCTTTGGTGTCGTATAAGTCAAGTTTGATAAATTCCACGCGCTTTGGGTAGTAGTGTTTGAGAGTCTGGGCATGAATCTCAAAACCCGTGCTGAGGTTATCTATAATGAGGATGTGGTGATCTGTGCGCTCCAAAAACCAACGGGCGACACTCGCTCCAATGTAACCGCAAGCCCCTGTAAACACTAACATGCAAAGACCTTTTTAGATGAATGTTATCCAAATTTGGTTAAATTAGGGGCATTTGTGCAAGGAGTTTTAATGAGTGAACGAGAGCAGTTATTGGCAGATACAACAGCCAGTATAGGCGATCCTAGACAACTCACCATGTCGTTCTTGGTAACGCCTACGATGGTCAATTTCAACAATGTCATGCACGGAGGTGAGTTACTCAATCTCCTGGATAAAGTCGCCTATGTGTGTTCCACGCGTTATTGTGGCTATGGGACGGTAACTTTGAGTGTGGATCGTGTACTCTTCAAACACCCCATTCCCATTGGCACCTTGGTAACTTTTTATGCCAGCATCAATTATGTAGGCACGAAGAGTTGCGAGGTAGGGATCAAGGTAATTTGTGAGGACTTTAAGGCAAGAACAGCCATTCATACCAACAGTTGTTATTTTACGATGGTGGCTCTCAAGGATGGCAAAACCATGCCCATGCCTCCTTTTGTTCCTCAAACGGAAAAAGAAAAGGAACGCCACGAGAGGGCGATTCGCCGCCGAGAGATGCTCAAACGCACGCAAAAGTCCGCGCTCAAGGAAGAGCAGGAACGCCTAACACAAGCCCAACAGAGTAGCTAGGCTAGTAGGTAGCTGATCGCGTTGCAATAGCTCTTGGTGTTTGCCTTGTTTTGATAGGCGATATCAAAGGCGCACCCGTGGTCCACGCTGGCGCGCTTGATAGGTAGATTTAAGGAAACATTGACACTCTCTTCGAAATAAAGGGCCTTGAGTGGGGCTAAGCCGACATCGTGGTAAAGCGCGACGAAATGGCGGTGTCGCTCTCTGAAGTGGGGCGCAAACGCGCTATCGGCTGGAATAGGACCTAGAAATTTAGGGGTGTTTAGGGCCATGTTGGCTTGCTCAATCGCTTCTTGTACAATCAAATCCTGTGTGCCAATCGCTCCCCCATCTCCACAATGCGGATCGATTCCTAGGACCGCAATTTGGTTAACTTGGGGTAAAACGCGTCCCAGTGTGCGTAAAAACTCCGTTAAAGGTTTCAATCGTACGCGACCACTCACCGCACTTAAGGGAATGTGATCGCTAAAGAGGGCGACCCATAGATGGAGGCAACCTAGCATCATGATGGCTTCTTGTTTGTAGCGATCCCTTAAAAGCGCGGTGTGTCCAGGTGTATCCACTCCGGCCAGTTGCCACGCCTTTTTGTGAATGGGCAGAGTGCACACCCCTTTCACCTCCTTGGCATCGGCTAAATCTAGGGCGTGCAAAAAGCTAGCGTAGCTATAAAACCCACTTGCTCTGTCTATTTGACTGGGTTTTAGAGCTGGTATGGGGGCATTGATCTCTGTGCATTGCATGCTTTCTAGGGCGGAAGTATAGGCGTGTTTTAAGAGCGCATTGGCCCGTTCTAAAAGTTCTTGGTGGACACAATAAAGAGGTCGACAGATTTGATTAATGTGATGATGAGCTTTAAGCGCGATCTCTGGACCTATTCCATTGACATCGCCAATTGAGATCGCAATTTCAGCGTGCACGCCTGATAACCTCTTGCATGTCTGTAATGGCGCGCGCTAAGCCCACCATGACTGCTCTGGCTATAATTGCATGTCCGATGTTGAGCTCTTGCAAACTCTGTATACGTGCCACCAATCCTGCACTAAAATAATTCAAGCCATGTCCGGCGCACATTTCAAGCCCCATTTTTTTTCCCGCTAAAGCGCTCTGTTCTAGTTCTTGCAGGCTCTGATCGAGCATGCGCTTAAGTGTGGTGTTGTCTTGGGGCAAATCTAAACGGTTTTTATGGCGTTTGAAGTTGGAATAAAGCGTGTTGTAGAGATTGCTAAATTGCCCTGTGTGCAACTCCACTACACGCACCCCTAACTCTAGGGCGCGCTCTAAGTTTTCCAATCCCGGATCAATGAAAAGCGCAACTTCTATGCCATGATCCAAATAGGTTTCAATGACTTGGGGCAGTTGGGGGTGTTCTAAGTTAAGCCCTCCCTCTGTAGTGATTTCTGCGCGTTTTTCAGGCACTAGAGTTACCTTAAAGGGATGGTAGGCGCATAAAATTTTGGTAATCTCAGGGTCAATAGCACACTCCACATTCACAGGCATGGGAGCGTGCTTAATGATGCTTGCCACATCGTCTTCGTGGATATGACGGCGATCTTCTCTCAAGTGCAAAGTGATCAAATCCACGCCTGTATTTTTGGCGACAAAAATTGCCTCCAACACATCGGGCTCGTGGATTTTGCGCGCCTCTCTGAGCGTGGCGATATGATCGATGTTCAAACCTAAGCGCATGGGGATTCCTTATGATAGTTTAATAACCAACGATACAGGGTCAGATAGCCACCCACGAACCCCCCAATCAAGCCCAAAAGCCAATAGGGTTGGTGGCGATAAAAGAAGCTCAGTAACATAAAGGGGAGATTTAAGCCTACCACTACAAGTCCGGTTAGAGCATTAGGATTCAAGAGAGTACTTCGGCGCGACAGCGCTTTAAAAAGCAGAGTGTGTAGGTGAAGAGCATCGGGCATGGTGGCCTTTTGGTTTTGGAGCTTGCGCCTAGCGATAGAAAAAAGCACTTCAGTTACCGGATACACCATTAAAGCCAACCCAAACCACACACTTACCACCTCCCTCAAAGCTAAATCCATCAAACTTGCCCCACACACCAGCCCCAAGAGGTAAGCCCCCCCATCGCCTAAGAAAATATAACCCTTAGGAAAATTGAGCACCAAAAAACCCAACACCCCTAGCAATAGGGCTAAAAGTACGGGGTTGGGCTCAATAGCATATAAAATCCCCAACACCGCCACACTCAAACCCCCAGCTAGCCCATTAAAGCCATCAATGATATTCATCGCATTGATCACGCCTACGAGCATGAAAACACTAAAGGGCAGAGCGATCCAAAAGGGCAAACTGAGCAGGGGACTAAAATCGCGCAAGATGAGCGGGGTGAATATCACCACAACCCCTACGCCCAAACTCTGCAAACACAAGCGCCACTTTGGGCTAAGAGGACGGTTCATGTCCTCTAAAAAGCCACTTATGAAAATTAGAATTGCTCCCAACAATATCCAGACACTCCCCCAGCCTCCCCATGTGAAGACGAGAAAAATCCCCAAGCCACCCGCTCTAGGGGTTCTTTGGGTGTGGAAGCCCTGGGGCTTATGGGCATTATCCACAAAAAGTCGGGCATGCTTAGAGTAAAAAATCACTCCCAACGCGCATAAAAAACTCAATAGGAAAGCAAACATGGGGGCATTATACCCAACAAAATGTTATAATGAAAACTATGCGAAAGATCGTGCATGTGGGTTTGATATTGTTATTTTGTACGCGCTTAGAATGTGCGCCCAGTGCACGAGAAGCCAAGATTTTAGAGGATATTGGGGATGTATTGCGTTTAATGCCCGTCTTTGTAGGAGTGGTGAGCTTGGGCATGCGCGATTATCGAGGGATGGGAGAGCTGGCTTTGGGCAGTTTAGTAACACAGGCGGTAATTTATGGAGTTAAGGACGCTTTTGCAAGTGCCCATGCAAGAGGAGCTAAAGTGCCCTTTGCTAAACGCCCCTGTTGTGATAGCTGGCGAGGGATGCCCAGCGGACATGCAGGGGGGGCGTGGAGCGCGGCTGGGTTTGTATATTACCGCTATGGTTGGAAGCCTGCCTTGCCCGTGATTGCCTTAGCGATGTTGACCGATGCAAGCCGTGTGGTAGCGCGCAAACACACAGTATTGCAGGTGGTGGTGGGGAGCTTAATAGGCTGGGGCTTTGCCTATCTTTTCACTTCTAAGTACCGCCGTAATTGGGAGCTCTATCCCGAAATTGGTGTTGATGAAAAGAAGGGCATGCACTACGGTTTGGCAGTGCACTACAGGTTTTAGGTCTGTCCAGTTGAAGTGATGTGCTCGATTTAATGGTATTGCCATGGAGTTTCTACATGTGTTAGAATTTCATATTTGCTTTTAAGGGGAACGAGTGCGTCTGAGTTTTAAAATCATCCTAAATGTTTTTGTGTCTCTAATCATCATGGGCGTTGCCTTGATTTTAATCATAAATCACAAGCACAGCCAGCTTATGCATAATATCATCAAGGCAACAGAACAGCAGAATATTACTAAAAAAGAAGATAGTCTTAAACATATGTATAGCATCTTAGAATATTCTCTGGTTATTTTCAACCGCACTCAAGATAAACAAATGGCGTTGCAGTCTGCACTCAGCTTGATCGCTGCCATTAGTAATAGCCCCGATATTTACTACATTGTGGCGGTGGATAAAACCGGCAAAGTGGTTTATGATCCTGTGGTCCCTCATGCGCAAGGCAAAAATGGTTTGGATCTTAGGAGTGCCGATGGAGTTTACTATGTGCGCCGCTTCTTAGAAGTGGCTAAGGCAGGCGGAGGTTATGTGCGCTATGCCATGCCCAAAGTAGCCGGAGGTGTACCAGAGCCTAAGGTGGCTTATGTCCACCACGATCCGCAGGAAGACTTGATCTTTGCGATCACTTCTTACTACAGCGATATCCAGCGAGATTTCAAGATTTTAGAGGACATAGCTACGGTCCAAGAGTCCGATGACTCCAAGATGTTGGTATTATGGAATTTAGGCATCATTGTCACGATTCTCCTATGTTTGGGTTTTCTCATGCGTCTGACAATTTTCACACGCCTCAAAGCCCTGGTGACTAAGGTGGCTACTTTTGCTCATGGAGATAAAGATTTGACGAGCCGCTTTAAGGTGGATAATTCTAAAGATGAGATCGGACAAGCTGGTACTTATATCAACCAATTTGTGGAGAGTATTCACAATGTGATGAAGAAAATCTCTGCGCATAGCATACAAAACCGCGCTCTAGCCGATTCTTTGCACGATATTATTGCGAGGGCTACAGCCACTACAAAAGAAAATATTCAAAAAATTAAAACACTCCACACTGCCTCCCTTAATCTCTCTGAAACCATCCAAACATCCTTGAATGAGGCACAGAACATGGGTGAAAAACTGACCAAAACACAGGACTCTATGCAAACTTCCAATCGTTCCCTCAGTAGCATGTTAGACCACATTTTAGAAACTGCACAGACCGAAGAGGCTCTTGCTCTCCAGATCGAACACTTGAGTAGAAATGCTGATAGTGTGAAAAGTATTCTGCACATCATTAACGACATCGCCGATCAAACCAATTTATTAGCCTTGAATGCAGCGATCGAAGCCGCTCGTGCAGGGGAGCACGGACGCGGTTTTGCAGTAGTGGCCGATGAAGTGCGCAACTTAGCCGCACGCACCCAGAACAGTTTAGCAGAGATCAACTCTACGATTGGTCTGATTGTCCAAGAGATCAACGATGTGGCGACCCAAATGAACCATAATTCCAGGAAAATCAAGAGTTTAAGTGAGAATAGCTTAGAAGTGCAACAACATTTCCAAAATATGAGTGTAGAAATGGGAGTGATGCTAGAGGACACGCAGGGATTCATCCACCACTATATCCAAACAAGCCAAAGTATCACGACAATGATCGACAATTTGACCGCTATTGAAAATAGCGTTCAGAAATCGGCAAGCAATGCCCAGGAAGTGCTGGGTCTTTCTAATTCCTTACACAAATCTACTGTGGATTTAGATGCCGATATCAAACAATTCAAGATATAAGGCTCTGTTCCTACGATATAACTTAGGCAAAATTATGCTAGCATAAGGGCTTTTAAGAGATAAGGATATAGATGCGCACACCTTTTAGAAAAATTTCAGATTATGCCATCGTGGGGGGGCTTAGTGCGGTGGTGGTAGTGGCTTTGGCAGGCTGTAAAAGCGACGCGCAGGAAAAGCCTACAGAGGAAAAACCCAAAGAAACTAGCCAACAAACTCAACAAGTTAAAAAGGGCGCGTTGGTGATCTTGCAAGAACAGCCTGATAAGAGTTATAAGGTTGCTGAGGAATACCCGAGTGATAAAACCCGGGTTGTGGTGCGTGACATGCAGGGCAAGGAGCGCATGCTTAGTGATGAAGAGGTGCAAAAATTCATCAAAGAAGAGGAGGCAAAAATCGACAATGGCACAAGCCAGCTCACCAAACCTCCTACTGAGGGTGGAGGTTCTGGACTGGGTATCGGGGGGGCAATTTTGGGCAGTGCCGCCGGGGCGATCTTAGGGGCTTATATTGGCAACAAGCTTTTCAATAATCCCAACTACACCCAAAATGCCCAAAGAAATTATAGTTCCCCGCAGGCTTACCAACGCAGCCAGAATAATTTCAGGGGTGCAGGCACTTCCCCCTCTAGTCAAACCCGCAGCGGGTTTTTTGGCTCTTCACAAAGCTCCAGCCCTGCTAATTCCAGCAGCACCTCTACTCCGCGCAGCTCCACTCCCGCGCCTGCCTCTAGCCCCTCTGCTAGCCAGAGCACACATAGTTCTAGCCCCACTGCTACTCCCCAAAGATCGCAGAGTGCACCCAGTGCTGCTCCTTCACAGGGCCGTAGCGGATTTTTTGGCTCCAACCATAATAATGGCGCTGCTTCTTAAAGGAATTCTATGCAAATTAAAACCTTACAGCCTTTAAGCCATCAGGCTTTAGAAGAAATCGGGTTAGATTGGCACACCGATCCCGATCAAAGCCCCTATATTAGCAATGATTTGGTAGAGGTGACCCAAACAGAGGCTAATGCTTATTATGATGCTTGCAATGAGCTTTATGACATGTTTGTAGACACGGCACAGATGGTCATCGAGCAGGAACGCTTTTTTGAGCTGGATATTCCCAATAGCTTGATTCCCATGATCAAACAGAGTTTTGAAGAGGAGGTGCATTGGCATATCTATGGGCGTTTCGATTTAGCTGGGGGGCTAGATGGGCAGCCCATCAAGCTTTTGGAGTTTAATGCAGATACCCCGACTATGCTCTATGAGAGTGCGCTCGTGCAATGGGCCTTGCTCAAGCACAATGGCTACAATGAGGACTTGCAGTTTAACAATATCCACGAGGCTTTGAGTCAAAATTTTAAACGCCTTGTAACTTTGAGTGAAGATGTGAGTCAATTTGAGAGCATGTATGAAGGATGGAAAATCCTTTTTTCAAGTATTCGAGGCAATAGTGAGGAAGAACGTAGTGTGCAGTTTTTGCAAGATACTGCACGGAGTGCGGGGTTTGAAACGCATTTTGCTTACATGGACGAGGTACAATTCAACCCCGAAGAGGGGGTCTTTTTTGAGGGAGTGAACTATGAATTTTTGTTTAAGCTCGTGCCATGGGAAAGCATTGCTATTGATGAGCCCGAGCTCGCGCTCCTTATGCAGGACATGATGGCTAATCAAAACACCATCTTTTTAAACCCTGCCTATACACTTTTGTTTCAGAGCAAACGCTTTTTAAAAGTGCTTTGGGAGTGCTATCCTAATCATCCCCTACTTTTAGAAGCTAGTTATGAGCCCTTGAGAAATAAAAAACAAGTGCGTAAAGTCGCTTTTGGGCGTGAGGGAGCAAATGTGCAGATTCTCAACTCCGATCTAGGTATCTTACATGAAACCGGAGGAGTTTATGGTAACCACAAGCCTGTTTATCAAGAATACGCTCCCCTCAACCAAGCAGGAGAATTTTACTACCAACCCAATGTCTTTTTTGCCTACGAAGCATGCGGGCTGGGCTTTCGCAAAGGAGGGCTGATAATGGATAATTACTCGAAATTTGTCAGCCATGTTTTGAGGTGATGCATATGAAGACCATTTACAAATTCCACGCTTATACGAGCGTGTTTTTCTTACCCTTGGTTTTATTGTTTGTAATTAGCGGGATAGCTTTCTTTTTAGATTTTGGTTCCAATAGTGGGGCTAAAATCACCAAATGGAGCGTGCCCCTTGTAGCTAAAGAAAAAGAATTAGAATTTCTTTTAGACTTTTTAAAGCAAAAAAACATCGCCCTACCTGCCAAGATCGAACCTAGAAGACGCAAGGGAGCGTTGATTATTGGTACGGCTGGTTATGAAATCAATGTGAATGCTCAGGGGAATCAGAGCGTTATTACAAGCATACATCGTAGTGCGCTAGGGATACTCATGCAAGTGCATAAGGGCAGAGCGGGCAAGCCACTTGTGATCTTTGGGATTATCTTTGGGGTATTCTTGTGTTTGTTCTACCTCAGTGGATTGCTCATGGGCTTTAAGCGCAAGAACACTAAGGGTATTATCAGCGCATTTGTGCTGGGCTTGATCGTGCTAGGAGGGTTGCTCTGGGGTGCGCTCGTCTAGAGCCAGCCTTTCTTTTTAAAATACAAAATGGGTAGAATGGTGGAAACGACCATGGCTACGATTGCAATAGGGTAGCCAAATTCCCAGCGCAACTCGGGCATCACTTCAAAGTTCATTCCGTAGATCGTGCCAATCAGAGTGGGGGGCATCATCGCCATGGTAGCCACGGTAAAGAGTTTGATAATTTTGTTTTGCTCCACATTGACCTGTGAGGTGAAGAGATTTTGGATATTATCCAGGGCATTGAGATTAGCGGTGCTGAATTCCACTAAAGAATTAAAATCCTTGATAATGATGTTAAAGTCTTTTTTGGTTTCATTATCGACCTTATTGCTCTTTAAAAGGGCGGTAATGATGCGTCTTTTATCAAAGAGGGAATCGCGTAATTCCATATTGAATTCTTGTAGGAAAGAGAGCGAAATCAAGGTTTCCTCATGGGTACAAGCTTCTAAATCAAAGACAATTTGCTTGCGTAACACGCTAGTTTCCCGATTGACCTCTTCTAAACAATCCGCTCCCTTTTCAAAGTAGAGCTCTAAAATCTTAGCCAAGATGTCAAAACCATCGTGGAATTTTTTTGGGCTGGCCAGCACACGCCGTTGCACTTCTTGGAAGATGGGGAAATCTCCATGGTATAGGGTAAATAGAATATTGTCAGCAATGAAGTAGGTGATCGCTTCTGTGTGGAAAGCTAGAGGCGAGTCTTTGTAAATAAAATAGGTGTTGATAGTAATTGAAGTGCTATTCTCCCAATACTTGGCAATTGCGCTCTTTTCTGGGTCTTCGTACAGGTCAAAATTGTAGTTCTGTGCCATGCAATGGAGTTCGGCAAAGGTAGGATTGACGATTTCATACCAAAGAATATTTTGCTCTTCCAAGGGAAAGTTTTCAAAGCCTTGAAATGCAAAGACCTCGACGAGTTCATTATTTTTGGCGAAGACATTGATCATGCCCAACTCTCCTGTATCCTGATGGGCACGGCACACTCCCTTTCATGAACGGCGGTCCAACACTTCAAAGGCAACCAAAATTTTGCCTTCTAAAAGCTCTAGGCTCGCCCCCCCACCAGTGGAGATAAAACTCACACTATCCTTATAACCCGCACGCGTCAAAACATCAATAGTATCCCCTCCACCGACCAACGAAAAGGCATAGGTGTTAGAAATGCTATGAGCAATCACAGAAGAGCCCCGACTAAATAAGGGGATTTCATAGACACCCAATGGACCATTCCAAAGGATGGTTTGGCTACTTTGGATCACTAAGGAGAAGAGCTTAGAGGTAGCTGGACCGATGTCTACGGCCATATGATTTAAGGGGATATCTTGAGCGGGAGTGATCTGTGCCTGGTCAGTATGCTCCAAATGAGGACTGCTCACCACATCTACGGGCAGGTAGACATGCACACCCTTTTGTTTGGCTGTTTGTAAGATGTCCAGGGCATCCTGAATCAAATCCTCTTCCACCAAAGAGGCTTGCATATTGTAATTGAGGGCTTGCAAAAAGGTGTTGCTCATCGCACCTCCGATAATGATTTTATCCACCCTGTCTAAAATATTACGCAACAATGTTAGTTTTGAGCTGACCTTAGCGCCCCCTACAATCAAAAGCACAGGGCGTAGAGGATTAGCTAGAGCCTTGGCAAAAGAATTAATTTCCTTCTTAAGCAAGAAACCAGCCACCTTAGTAGGCACATACTGGGCAATGCCATAGGTGCTGGCATGCTTGCGATGGCTTGTGCCAAAAGCATCATTAACATATACCTCACACAGACCTGCCAATTGCTTAGAAAACTCGGGGTCATTCTCCCTTTCACCCTTGTAAAAACGCAAATTCTCAACCAAAATCACGGGATGCTCATGCTCTGCTTGGAGTTTTTGCGCCATTGACAAAGAGTGTGCGAATAAGACCTCTTTATTGAGCAGACGTTCCAAGCGTTTCACCAAATGACTGAGGGAAAATTGGCTTTCCTGTTGCCCATCTAGCTTGGGGTCAGGGCGTCCCAAATGTCCCACTAAGATCACAGACTTCGCCCCATTATCGATGCAATAATTAATGGTGGGAACACTCTCGCGTATGCGCGTGTCTTCGGTGATATTGAAATCCTTATCTAAGGGCACATTGAAATCCACGCGAATGAGCACATTTTTGCCCTGCAACGCCACATCCTGGATTCCTAAAACCTCTTGCATGCGCTTGATTCCCGCTAGCATGTTTGTCCTTTTATCGTGTAGTAGGCCATATCTACAAGCCGTTGAGAATAGCCCACTTCATTGTCATACCACGCTAACACCTTAGCATGGTGCTCATCTAAAACCAAGGTCTGATCTTCAATATAAACTGCACTATAGGGACTGTCGATAAAGTCGCTGGAAACGCGTTGGTGGGCATCAACTCCTAAAACGCCCTTTAGAGTGGTACGACTGGCTAGCTGCATACTTGCATGGATACCCTCTAGGCTCATCTCTTGATGAGTATGCACACTCAAGTCAATCAAGCTCACAACTGGGGTAGGCACGCGTAGTGCTAAACCCTTGACTTTAGGGGCTAGATGGGGCAAGATATGGGCTAAAGCCTTGTTGACCCCCGTGCTGGTGGGGATAATATTCAAAGCGGCCGCTCTAGCGCGACGCAGGTCTTTATGTTTGGAATCCAAGAGATTTTGATCATTGGTGTAGCTGTGAATCGTGGTCATTAAGGCATGCTCTATACCAAAATGTTGATCGAGCACCCAAAGAAGGGGGGCGAGCGCATTAGTGGTGCAAGAAGCGTTAGAAATAATGGGCTCATTAGCGTAGCTGGTGTGATTCACGCCATAGACAAAAGTGGGGGTATTTGTAGCTGGAGCAGAGATTACCACATTCTGCACAGCGTTTTTCAAATGCACTCTGGCTAAATCATAATCGTTAAATTTTCCCGTGCACTCCAACACCACTTGCGCCTCTCCAAAGTCTAGTTTGGCTGGATCGCGTTCATGGACAACACGCACGAACAAACTATTATCCATGCACAAACCCTCTTCATTGACCTTTTCCACATGTCCGTCGTGTTTATGCAATGAATCGTAACGCAAAAGATGGATCAGGGTATCTAGATCACAAGTAGAATTGATGGCAACCAACTCCATGTCCTTATGTTTTGCTACAATGCGCGCAGCGCACAAGCCAATTCGTCCAGTCCCATTGATTGCCACACGCACCAAACTAGCCCCTTTATTAGATAAATTTTGACTAAACTATACATCATACAATAGCTAACTTGAAGGGATTGTGAATCACCGCCCAGTAAGTGGAGATAATACACTTCTCATAGCATGAATACCAGGGGGTTACACCATCTAAAACCAGCTCACTTGTGCCAAGATTCTGCTCCCCAGAAATCAATACCCCGATTTCTACTTTTAGCATTAAACGCGGAATTGACGCGATCATGGGTTTTTTGTAGTATAATGACGGACGTATTTGTTTTCCTAAAAAAAATAATGTAAAGGATGAGTGATGAAAAAACTGGAGTTTTTGGATTTGATGCAAAAGGAGGGAGGGTTCAAAGATAAGAAAGATGCTGAGTTGGCGCTTAATGGTTTTATTAAGGCCGTTGAGAAGGCATTGAGTTCGCATGCAAGCGTGGAATTAGTGGGCTTTGGGAAATTTGAGGCAGTTTTGCAGAAAGGCAAAAAGGGGAAAGTGCCTGGGAGTGATAAAACCTACACCACTAAAGACAAAATGGTGCCTAAATTCAAACCTGGTAAGGTGCTCAAAGATCTTGTAGCTGCCCCAAAAAATAGCAAAAAGAAAAAATAGTCCTCGTGCGCCTAAGGCGCGCTTGTCCTTGTAGCTCAGTTGGATAGAGCGTACGATTCCTAATCGTAAGGCCGTGGGTTCAAATCCCGCCGAGGACACCATCACAATGCGATATATGCAGTCTTTATGTGGAGTTTTATTTTGCGTTTTAGGTTTTTTTTATGGTTTTCTTGCTTATGGATTTTTGGAACATTATCGCATGCCTTGGAATTAGAAGCATACCGCCCTACGGGCCCACTCGCTCTGGGAATTCAAGAGCTAGAGGCTATGGAAGAAAAGAAGTTTGCGACCACTACAACTGGCGCATTAGGCCTAGCTGAACTCATTAGAAGTGCCAACAATAACTATTCTTTGCAATCAGCGCAGTTACAGGTGAGTCAAGCACTCAAAAACCATACGATCGCTAAAGTCAAGTTTTTACCCACTCTCAATAGCAATTACACTTATAGCCACAGAAATAGGAGCTCGACACTAGACCCCGTGTATGACATGCAGCTCCTCAATACAAAACTCGATCTCAACCTTTTTAAAGGTTTTAGCACAATCAATGGCGTTAAGGAAAAATCCGCCACCTATCGTTCTACCTTGGCCAGCATGGAATACACCAGACAGAGCATCTATTTACAAGTGGTGCAACAATATTACCAATACTTCAACAACATGGCCCAGCTCGTAGCACTCAAACGCAAGCTAGCTGAGTTGCGTGCGGATATCAAGCGCACCAGTCAACTTTTCGACCAAGGACTGACTACCATCGACAATTTAGAAAGTGCTAAGGCCCAGGGGGCACTCAGTCAGAATGATATCACGGACATGGAGTTTGCCATCGAACAAAACCGCCTCACCTTAGAGTATTTAACTAATTCTAAAATTCCTTCTTTGAAACGCACCACCATTTTAGAACCCAATTTGGGAATTAGAGAGCGCGCTGATTTGCGCTCGCTTCGAGAACAGATCACGGCCATCCACTACCAGAATAAGCAACTCAATTACTATCCCAGCATTGATCTGACAGATGATTGGCAATACTACATCCAAAAGCCTGCTTTTGCGATAGGCAATAGATTGGATAACCTCTTCCCCACCCAACAAAACACGGTATCTTTAGTGATTAGTTTGGATTTATTGAGCGATGTTGGGTTGAATTTACAAAAGCAGTATGTGCGTCTAGGCCAACTCGCCCAAGAAAAAACCCTCACCTATAAAAAGCTAGAACAGCAGAAAGACGAGCAACTTTATCGCAAATCTTTAGACATGGCCCGCTCCAAAATCCGCAGCTCTGAAGCGAGTTTGAAATCTGCTACCCTCTCTTATGAGAGTATCAAGAAAAAATACAACGCCAGTTTGGTAGATTTCACAACCTACTTGAGGGCATTGCGCACCCGTTTTGATGCAGAGGTGATTTACAACCAATCGCTCAATAATTACGAAATGCAAAAGGCCAATTATATTTTTTATAGCGGTCACCATATCCAAGATTATGTGCGCTAAGGATTGACAATGAGGACCATTTTATGCGCCCTGCTATTGTTAGTAGGGCTTCATGCCAAAGAGGTGTATGCGATTTTCAATGTAGAGGCGCTGGAAGATGCAAATTTGACCCTCGATTCTTCGGGGATTGTGGATGCGATTTATGTAGATGTGGGGAGCAGGGTTAAAAAAGGGGATATCTTGCTCACCCTTTACAATAAGGACAAAAAATCTCAAGTCGATTCTATTACGCAGCAATTCAATTTCACACAAAAGCAATACGAACGCTATAAGAAGATCGGAAGTGCTATCGATAAAAATACGCTCGATAAATACTATGCAGACTATAAAAAACTAGAATTTGATCGCAACTATGCCCTCGCTGTGGTGGAAAAAACCATTTTGAGAGCTCCCTTTGATGGCGTGATTGCCAGTAAGAATATCGAATTAGGTGAGGGAATGGGAGCTAATAATACGATTCTTTTTAGATTGGTGAGCAGGAAAGCAAAGCTGGTGCTAGAATTTGACTCAAAGTATCTGCCAGTAGTCAAAGTAGGGGATAAATTCACTTATAGCATTGATGGCAAGCCAGAAAAACAACAGGCAATCATTACCAAGATTTACCCAACCATTGATGTGAGCACGCGCAAGGTCAGTGCTGAAGCCCTCCTACCCCCAGATAGCATCTTAGTCCCGGGTGTCTTTGGGGACGGATTCATCCAGTAGGAAGTCCTTGTGTACAAATTAGCAATTCAAAGACCCGTTACTACCTTGATGTTTGCGCTCATGGTAGTCTTCTTTGGCACTATGGCGCTAGATAAAATCAGTATCGCTCTTTTTCCCAACATTGATTTCCCCGTCGTAGTAGTCAGAACCAGCTACCCAGGAGCAAGCGCGGATATTGTAGAGAGCAAGGTTACAGATAAGGTCGAAGAAGCGGTCATGGGGGTGGATGGCATTAAAAAAGTTACCTCTAATAGCGCGCGCAACATTAGTATCGTAATCGTGGAGTTTGTCTTAGAGAAACCCATTACCACCGCGCTCAATGACATCATCAACAAAGTGTCTTCGATTAGCTTTGACGATCCCAATATCCGTAAGCCCGCCATTGATAAAGTGGATACCAGCTCGCAACCGATTCTCTCGATCTTTTTAACCAGCAAGCAAAAAACTCTTGCTGAAATCAACGATCACGCCAAAAACATCATCAAGCCAATGTTGCAAAAGATCGAGGGCGTGGGTGGGGTGCAATTGCAGGGCTTCCAAGAAAAACAGGTGCGCATTTACGCTGATCCAAGCCTAATGAACAAATACAATTTGACCTATGTGGATCTCTACAACGCCCTGAAAACCCAAAACCTAGAGATGGACGGGGGTAAGATCATCTCTCAAGAGAAAAACTACGCCATTTTAGTGGATGGGAATAGCTACACAATGACTGATCTAGCCAATATCCAGATTGGCAACCATGTGCGCTTGAGTGATATTGCCACTCTGGAAGAAGGCATTGACCCAGACATCACTTATGCAAGCTACGGACGCGATCAAGGCATCGTGCTAGAAGTACAAAAGATTGCTGGGGCCAATGAAATTAAAATCGTAGATGGAATCTACCAAGAAATGGACGCGATGCGCGCGGTGAGTCCGGGCTACGATCTGCGCCCCTTTTTAGACACCACAGATTACACCCGCCACTCGATTGAAGATGTCAAATTTGACTTAATCTTGGGCGGGATTTTAGCCATCGCTGTTGTCTTCGTGTTTTTACGCAGTTTTTCCATCACCTTTGTTTCAGCGATGAGTATCCCCATTTCAGTGATGGGGACTTTCGCGCTCATCAACTGGATGGGCTTTTCACTCAATATGCTCACCATGGTGGCCCTCACGCTCTCCATTGGGATCATCATTGACGATGCGATCGTAATCATCGAGAATATCCACAAAAAACTAGAAGCAGGGATGGATAAAAGAAGTGCTAGCTATGAGGGTGTGCACGAGATCGCCTTTGCTATCATCGCGATCTCGGCCATGCTTTTGTCTGTCTTTATTCCTGTGGGAAATATGAGCGGGATTGTGGGGCGATTTTTCCAAAGTTTTGGAATCACGGTCGCCCTAGCCATTGTGATTTCCTATGTGGTGGTGGTAACGGTGATCCCCATGCTAAGCTCTATTCTTGTGAGCTCCAAGCCCTCTGCACTTTACAAGCGCACGGAGCCCTTTTTTCAAGGCATGGAAAAGGCTTATGCCAAATTATTAGGCTGGATTTTAGAACACAAATTGATCGTGGGCGGAGTAGTCGCTGGAGTCTTCGCCTTTTCTTTGCATGTGGCTGGCAAACTGGGCATGGAATTTATGCTGCAAGAAGATCGGGGTATGTTCAATATCTTTGTGAAAGCCAACACTAATATTAGTCTTAAAGAAATGCTCAAAAAAATGCGAGCCTTACAGGCTGTGATTGAGAAAGACCCCGATGTGGATTTTAACTCCATGCAGGTGGGTTATGGGAGTGTGCAGAGCACCTTCAGAGGCAAGTTTTATGTCAAACTCAAAGAGCACCATCAAAGAAGCCAATTTACAATCATGAAAGATATGCGTGCTAAACTCCACGCGTTGCCAGAAGCTAAGGATCTCGTTTCTATCAACTTAGCGGAAGTGCCTCTCATTGGTGGAGGGGATAGTTCGGCGTTCCAAGCCTTTATTTATGCCTCTTCCCAAGAACTAGTTGACAAAAGCGTGGCGGGTTTGAAGAAATTTTTATTGGAGAGTCCGCAAATGAAGGGCAAGGTAGCGGGCTACCATACAAACACTTCAGACTCCCAAACTCAATATCAGCTCAAAGTATTGCGGGCCACAACTACGAAATACGGTGTGAGTGTACAAAACATCGCCTCGGTGGTGAGCGATGCTTTGTCTGGGGAAAATCGAGTGAGTTATTTTAAAGAACATGGGAGAGAGTACGACATTATTATCCGCGTTCCTACGGATAAAAAAATGGATATTGATGCGATCAAACGGCTACAAATCCGCAACAAAGAGGGCAAATTGATGTTCTTAGACGGCTTGATTGAAATTGTGGAGCGCAAAGTTCCCTCGAATATCACCCGCTATAACCGTCAGCGCAGCGTAACCGTGCTAGCTAGACCTGCTGAAGGAGTGGATTTGGGAGAGATTTTAAGCCAGGTCCAAGAGCACTCTGGGGAGTGGTTAGCCAAGGGAGCGACTTACACTTTTACCGGGGATGCAGACAGACTTAAAGAAACCAATATCGCCTTTGGAGTAGCGATTGCGACAGCCTTCATTCTCATTTATATGATTTTGGCCGCGCTCTACGAATCCTTTTTAGAACCCTTGATTATCATGGTAACCATGCCCTTGAGTTTCTCAGGAGCATTCTTTGCACTAGGTTTGGCTAACCAGCCCATGAGCATGTTCTCCTTAATGGGGCTGATCTTGCTTATCGGAATGGTAGGCAAGAACGCCACTCTGATCATTGATATCGCCAATGATCGGCGCAAGGAGGGGCATGGCATTGTAGAGGCGATCATTTTAGCCGGCGAGTCGCGCCTACGCCCTATTTTGATGACCACCATTGCAATGGTGTGCGGAATGTTGCCCCTAGCTTTGGCGAGTGGACAGGGCGCGGCGATGAAATCCCCCATCGGGATTGCCATGAGTGGGGGCTTGATGGTTTCCATGCTTTTAAGCTTGTTGGTCGTGCCTATTTTCTATCGTCTATTGGCCCCTTTGGATGACAAGCTTAAGAAATTCTATCAAGGTAATTGATGCGAACGCTAGCAGTGTTATTACTATGTGCCTCGGTTCTTTGGGCACGCGATTCTTCCAAAAATCACATTTTTATTGGGGTCAGCACAGGGTTTCAAACCCTTAGAATGGTTCCTACACCCTGGCAAAACAATTTTTTATGGGGGATTCGCGGAGGGTATCAATTTAACGCCTTAAAATACCTGGCCATTAGAGCAAACATGGATTATATTATGGCACTTAGACCTACCGCCTTACACACCAATGTCTACTCTTTTTTAAGTTTCAATGTGGATATGATCAACGATTTTTATCACATCTCCAAAAAAATGGCGGTGGGCACTTATGTGGGTGTGGGGTTTGGCTACTTTCAAAATGCTCAAACACTCAATAGCCCCGTGAATGCACGCAGTTTTATGGGTTATAATGGGATTGTTAATGTGGGCTTGGGAGGCACGCTTGCCCAAAAACACCGCGTAGAATTGGGTGTTAAATTCCCTTTTGGGAAAATCAAATCCACGCGTTATGCGGAGATCACGATGCAGACTTACTACTGGATCGCCTCCTACGCCTATCTGTTTTGATAGAGCATTATTGGGCGAGTGCTTGTGTGCTGTTTTTGTGCTACAATGCCCCCTTTAGTAACGCTGCTATTAAGTCTGGTTATAAGATTTAATTAAGTTTGGAAGCAAATGATAGAGTATGTGATGATCGAACAAGGGGTTGTCTTTGAGCAAGCTTCTTTGCACTTAAGTCCCCATTTAAATGTCATTAGTGGAGCAAGCGGTAGCGGGAAAAGCGTGCTTCTAAAATGTATTTTAGCCAGTGTGGGACTAGCCCCCATGTGTGCTAAGACCTTAGAAGTGCACTGGCATGTGGATACTCCTCATCTTGTCCAGATCAAAAAAGACAAAAAGACTCGCTATATGCACAATGGCATGTCTATGAGTAAAAAGGCTTTGCAAGGCTATTTTACACCGCATTTACTACACATTTCCAGCCACGCCCACGCCCCTAGTGCGTCTATGCTCCTGGAGATTTTAGATAGTTTTTTAGACCCTAGCTTGCTCCAATCCTTCGCTCGAAGTTACCGTGATTACACCCGCGCACGTCAAGAACTAGAAAAACTCCAGCAAGAAACTTCCGGTCTGGAAATGCTCAAAGAGATCACGCGCTTTGAGCTGACTAAGTTACAAAGCGTGGAATTAGAAGAGGGGGCCTATGCCCGTTTAGAAACTCTGAAGAATCAGCACCAAAGCAAGGAAAAGCATAGTGCCCTCATTAAAGAGGGTTTGAGTGCCCTAGAGTGGAGTGCACACATTTGCAAAGCTTTGGCATGCATTGAGGCTCCGCGCCAGCTCCAAGAACAGCTTCAATGCCAGCTAGAAGAGGCTAGACAACTTTTGCGTGAACAAATGTTTGCTTTAGAAGAATTAGAGCATGTAGACATGGAAAACCTCCTCGATCAGATGAGCCAATTAGGGAGCATTGTGCGCAAATATGGGAGTGAGGCACAGGCGCGCTCCAAAAGAGATGCCTTAATTCAAGATTACCAACGCTATTGCGAACATGAAAAACATGTCAAACATGCGCAAGAACACTTACAAAAATGCGAGCAAACCTGTTTGCAATGGGGCTTGCAAGTGAAGCAAGAACGCCAACAACACTTAAGCACCATGCAAGCGATGCTGGAGAATTACACCACTCCCCTTTTGCTCAAAACACCCCATTTAGCCTTAGAGGCAGTGCCCTTGGGAGTGCATGGGTTAGAGAATGTGCATCTACTCTTGGGTAAAAGCGCGCACTGGAGTGCGGGAGAATGTAACCGCTTGCGCCTTGCTCTGTTGGCATTGCAGGCAAAGAGACAACACTCCAACACCCCTATTCAAACTCTCCTAGTCGATGAACTAGATGCTAATCTGAGTGGACAGGAGAGCGCGAATGTAGCGCAAATTCTCAAAGAATTGAGCGCGCATTACCAGGTTATCGCCATTTCACACGCACCGCATCTCCCCGGTCTAGCAGATCGACATTTTTTGGTCTACCAAAATAACCACCACGCCCACATCAAATTACTCAATAAAGACGAGCAAGTGCTCGAAATTGCCCGCATGGTAGACGCTAACTTGGGGCAGGAAGCCCTAGCTTACGCTAGAATGAAGTTGAATTATGATTAGCTACGCGCTTTTGTACCATAGTGCTTTACTCTTAAAAAAACAATCTAAAATCACCATCCGCGCCCACCAACATGTACTCGTGTTAGACACCCCTCATTATTGCTTCAAGGCATGCATGCACAGAGCGCAGAGTTATCTCTACATCGATCTTTGCGCACATGCTAGCTACTCCAAAACCCCTTTCAATCTTGCCTTAGAAAAATATGCCTCCAATGCTAGAATTGTGGACGCTTCTTTAGAAAATGACGATCGAATCTTAAAGATCGCGCTAGAATGTGCGCATAGCTACAAGAGAACCCATGCCTTTTTGCAATTGGAATTCACGGGCAAGCATAGCAATGCGATCTTATTAGATGCGCAGGGGCGCGTGTTAGAAGCCTTGCGCTTTGTGAGCGCACAGCAGAGTTATCGCCCCGTCATCAAAGCCCAAATCCTAACTCCTCTAGCTAAACCTGCTTTTACACGCCCTCCCTTAGAACCTATGTTGGAACAGGACCTTTTTGAGGCACTCCATGCCCTGCATACCCGCGTGAGCATGCAAACCTTAGAGAGTCAAAAGGCAGGCTTGAAACGCAATTGGAAGAAAAAAGAACAGACTTTGCAGGCACGCTTAGAAAGCTTACCCAGCGCGCCACAACTCCTCCAAGAATCTGCACAACAGCGTGTCCATGCTAATTTGATCTTGGCACATTTACACCATTTAGACCCCAGTTTGGTGTATGCAAAAACACTAGTTTTGGAAGAGCAACACATCACTTTGCCCCCACAAGCGCGCACCCTAAGCGATGCGGCCAATAAACTCTTTAAAATGGCTAAGAAAAGCCAGCAAAGAGCCACACATATCGCATTACAAGTAGAAAATATTCGCTCCAAGATCGCCTTTTTGCAGGCCAAACAGGCTTTTTTAGCCACAGCGCGCCTAGAAGATTTGACCCTTTTGCGTGCCAAAACCACACGACGCAGCGTGCCAAACGCCCATTTGGAAAGTTTTGATATCGAGGGGACACGGGTGATGATTGGACGCAACCAACAGGAAAACCGCGAAATTCTCAAAATGGCGCGCGCACGCGACATTTGGGCACATGTCAAAGACAAACCCGGGGCACACATGGTCATTTTCTCCCACCCCTACGCCCCCTCAGAGAGTCTTTTACACAAGGCCTGCACTCTACTGGCCAAACTCACTTGCTCTAATCCCAGCGCGCAAGCTTTAAAAATCAACATCGACTACACGCAGAAGAAACATGTGCGCTTTGCCTCCCAAGCAGGCACACAAGTTTTCTACACCCATTTTAACACAATCACTATTACGATCTAAGTTAAATTGAAGTATAATGACATGCCAAATTTAGCCTGGACGACGCGTGTTTCTACTTTTGGTAAGTTCTTTTATACACAACTAGTAAGGCTGGTTGTAGTGGCTTTTGTGTGATTTGGTATTTTTGCATGGCTTTGGATGTGCAAATCTGCCACCTAAGAGAGTCCTCCTAGTCAATCCGTAGCTCTGCTGAACTACGCAACATAGTAACGCTCGTCTGGGTGACTAAAATAGGGTTTAAATGAAGAAGAAGATTTTGATTGTCGGAGAGGGCGCTAGAGAATACGCGCTGGGACGCAAGTTTAGAGAAGACACACGCGTAGGCGATATTTATTTTTGTCCCGGGAATGGGGGAACACAGAATATCGGGGTGAATGTGTCCTACCACGATCACGCCCAATTGGTGGCTTTTGCGCTGGATAAAAAGGTGGATTTAGTGGTGATTGGACCAGAAACCCTTTTGGTAGAGGGTCTGAGCGATGCCTTTGCGCATACACAAATCAAAGTTTTTGGACCTAGCCAACAAGCTAGTCTGTTAGAGAGCTCCAAGAGCTTTGCCAAAGAATTAGCCCAAAGCTATGGTGTACCCACCGCGCCCTATGTGGTGCTCTCCAGTTACGATCAAGCCCGTTTACACTTAGAACAAAGTCATTATCCCCTCGTGATCAAAGCAGATGGGCTATGTCAAGGCAAGGGAGTGGTCATTGCGCAAAATCAAGAAGAAGGGTTGCGGGCACTAGAATACTTGTTTTGCGATAAGCAACAACAAAGAGTTGTGCTAGAGCAATTTTTGCCCGGTTTTGAACTCTCCATTTGTGCGCTAGTTCATCACCAAAACTACCTTCTCTTACCCCCTTCTCAATCTTACAAGCAGATCTCGGGCAATGGACCTAATACGGGGGGGATGGGGGCGTTCGCGCCTACGAATTTGTGTAACCAAGTCCTACAGCACGCCATCGCCACCAAAATCATCGAGCCTATTTTAAAAGCCATGGTAGAGCAAAACAAGCCCCTTGTAGGAGTGCTCTATACGGGAGTAATGGTGGTAGAAACACAGGGGGGGTTAGAGCCCTACTTGCTCGAATACAATGTGCGCTTTGGCGATCCGGAGTGCGGTGTGCTCTTACCTCTGCTCAAAACCCCCCTTTTAGACCTCTGTTTAGCAACTTTGGACGATACACTCCAAGATTTGTCCCTAGAGTTATACTCTCAGCATTGCTTAGGTGTGGTGCTTGCCTCCAAAGATTACCCCTACAAAGTTTCTGGAGGACAGAGTGTTTACATCGACCCTATCGACGAAAAAAAAGGGCATTTGGATTTGGGGGGCATTGCCCAAGAAAATGGAGTCTTTTTGGTGTCTGGAGGGCGTGTGGGAGTATGTGTTGGCGTGGGAAAATCTCTACTGGAGGCTAGAGAACATGCCTATGAACTCGTCAATAAGGTGCAATTTGAGGGCATGCAGTTTAGAGAAGATATTGGATATTAGCACGGATAATAGTTTTGGAGCCTTATAAGCTAGAGGAAATTCTTTATAAGGAGCGCTTGGTTTTGCCTCCTTGGTGGTGTCGGGTGGGAGCTTATGGTGTGGATATGCTTCTGGTGAGCCTACTAGCATGGGATTTTAACACGCGTTGGCTCGATGTCTTGCATGTGGGCTTCATTCTCAAAACCCACGCCGTGCTGCGCTATGTCTTACTCTATGTATCCTTACACATTTTCTATGAAGGGCTGTGCATGGGGGGCTTTGGGGTGAGCATTGGAAAAATTGTCTTCCATTTGCGCGTGGTGAGTTTGAAGAGTTTAGACAATCCTACTTGGATAGAACGATTAAAGCGCTGCGCCTTCAAGGAAATGGCTCTCTTATGCCCCTTCATCTATCTTTCTAAGGACAAATTTCAGCGTGTTTTTCACGATCGCTATGCCAAGACTTTGGTTATCATGACTAAATGAATGCGCTGGTGGTTATTCCTATTAGGATGGCTATTTGCCATAGTGGCGCAAGCCAAGCAGCAAATCGCCGTGCAGAAATTTGACAAAAAAAATCACAAGATTTTTGAGCTTTTAGCTGATCGCGTAGACGCTCAAAACCACATTGTAACGGCTAGCGGGCATGCGATCTTGCTCAATTACGATGTGTATATCTTAGCCGATAAGGCGATTTACGATACCCAGAAAAAGGAAGCCATTTTAGAGGGGCATGTCAAGATCTATCGCGGAGAGGGCCTCTTGGTGCGCGCGGAGCATATTAAGGTAAAACTCAATGAGAAGTACGAGCTCATCTTTCCCTTTTATGTGCAAGATAGCGTTAGCGGAATGTGGATCAGCGCAGACATCGCCCATGCCAAGCAAAACCAATACTACATCAAAAATCTCACCGCTTCTGGCTGCAGTATTGACAACCCCATTTGGCATGTTAACGCGACTTCAGGGCGCTTCAACGCAGATAAGTCCCATCTTTCGCTTTGGAATCCTAAAATTTACTTGGGCAATATTCCCATTCTCTACTTGCCCTATGTGTTCACCTCAACGAGTACCAAACGCTCCAGCGGACTTCTATACCCTGAATTTGGCACTTCCAATCTGGCGGGCTTCATTTACCTGCAACCTCTCTACATTGCACCTAGGGATTCATGGGACATGACTCTAACGCCTCAAATCCGCTCCAAAAGGGGCTTGGGACTCAATTTTGATTTTAGAATGATTAATTCCCACCAAGATAAATTCATCTTCAACATGCGTTATTTCCGCAACTACAATCACTATACAGAGCTTTATCATCTGCGCAACCAAAATGTCTTTGGGTTTGAGACACTGAGTGCTAGCCGTCAGGCATTCCAAAAATACTTTGGACTCAAATCCAAGCTAGACAACGCCTATTACCTAGATTTCCTCTACATGAACGACCTAGATTATGTACGCTTTGAAAAGGTCAACCAACGCATTACCGATGCCACCCACATGTCGCGAGGCAATTACTATATCCAAACCAATAATCATTACTATGGTTTAAATCTAAAATACTTCCTCAACCTCAATAAAATTAATAACGATCGCACCTTTCAATCCCTCCCCAGTTTGCAATACCACAAATACCTAGCACCTCTGGGGTGGAAACACCTTCTCTACTCTTTAGACTACCAATTCCACGACATCGTGCGTGAAGTGGGTTATGGTTATGTGCAAAACACCATTCAAATTCCTTTGGGCATGCAATTCTCGCTTTTTAAAAAATACCTTTCTGTGGGCTTGTGGAATAATATTAACTTGAGCAATGTCGTCATAGGCAACACCAAAAATAGCTATGTTCCTAATATTCCAGGAGTGTCTAGGGTGTATGGGAATTATTTCTCCAGCGCTTACACCCTCTATCTTAACACAGACCTGGCACGCGAATACAATAAACTGCTCCACACCGTCCAACTAGAAGCGGTGTTACAAGGCACTTACTACAACTTTGCTAATGGCTTGTTCAACGATCAAATGTATGTGCTCAGTGCGCAGGCACGCAATGACTTCACCTCTAACACGCTGAGCGACTACGATTACCGCGGTCAAATTTACGATTCGGTGTGGAACCCTTCGGCAATTATTGAGCGCAATCCCTCCAGTCGGCAACTCAGTTTAAACCTCACCCAATACCTCTATGGTATCAATGGACAAGAACTTTTCTATTGGCGCATCGCCCAGTCGATGGATTTCGATGATAAAATTTCTTTGTTGCGCATGCCCATGGAAACCAAACTGGGCTTTTCACCCCTCAAGGGTTTGAATATTTATGGCACACTTTTCTACTCATGGTATTACAATAGCTTGGATGAGGTGTCTATCAACGCCAATTACAATTACAAATTTCTTGTGGCTAACATTTCCTACTATCTTAAATCCAATTTTAACGACAATGGGATCAATAAAATTGTAGAAAACAACTCTAACTACCTCAAAGCTGGTTTCAGTAATGATTTTAGATGGTTTTCGCTAACTGGCTCTATTGGTTATGACATTAGCAAGAATGTGATCCTAAACTGGGATGTAGGCATCTTCAAGAAAATCCGCTGTTTTGGTATTGGCCTCAAATTTGTCAACCGCCGCCGCCCTGTGCTCACAGACAACCCCAATGATCCGCTTAAAATCTATGAAAATAGTTATATCAAATTAGAATTAGACTTCTCTCCCATCACCAAAACCAACCTAACCTATCGCCGCCTAAAACAATGACTCAAACCCTCTTTAAAGACTACCAAGACGCTCTACACAAGCTCATCAATGAAGTGCTTGTGCGCCATTTAGATACCAGCGATGCGATCATGCTTGCCACCAGCCTTAAGGGTCTGCAATTTGCCCATGCACTCGCCATGAAATTGCGCGTGGATTTAGATTTTCTCTTTAGCGGTTCTATTTACGCCCCACTAAATCGCGAATGCGAAATCGCCTTAGTCAGCGAGACCATGGGAATTATCATGCACGAAAACCTTATCCAGGCTTTTGAGATCAGCTTAGATTATGTCTATGGCGAAGCTAAGAGAATTTACGAGGAAGAAATTCTCTCTAAAATTTACAAATTCCGCAAGGGCAACATGCTCAAATCCCTGGCTCATAAAAATGTCTTCATCGTGGATCAAGGCATCGAAACGGGGATCACGGCAGGTTTAGCCATCCAAACTTGTATGGACAAACGCGCTAGAAGCATTATTGTGCTCACTCCCATTATTCCCAAAGCTATAGAAGAGAGTTTAAATCATATCTGCGATGGCGTGGTGAGCGTATACCACCCAGAACACTTTGTCAGCATCGCCCATTACTACAAATGTCCCTTAGAGCTCGATCTCTCCCAGATTGAACGCATTTTTGAAGCCATCGTGAATTACCCCTCCCTTAAAGACTGCAAGCAGTGAACACAGCATGAGCACTTAAAATCTGCGCTATAATAGCCCTTTTTTAGGAGGTCCCATGTCTTATAAAAGCAGAGTTAAAAATCTCATTGCCGAGTTAGAAAAAGATTTATATGAGCGTGAGGAATGCGTGCGCTTGGTGTTGCTCGCCATGTTCGCCGGTAAAGCCATTTTTTTATACGGACCCCCCGGCACGGCAAAATCCATGATCGCTAGAAAAGTCAGCCTTGCCTTTGGCGAGCCTAAAGATTTCTTTAGTGCGCTCATGCACCGCTTTTCCACCCCTGAGGATATTTTTGGTCCCATTGACATCGGGCAACTCAAACAAAACCGCCTAGTGAGAAACACCAAAGGTTACTTACCCACCGCTAGCTTTGCCTTTTTAGATGAGATTTGGAAAAGCTCGCCAGCAATCCTAAACACCCTACTAACCATCATCAACGAACGCCTTTTCAAAGAGGGCGACACGGATATTAAAGTCCCCCTAAAGGGCATTGTGTGCGCGAGCAATGAGTTCCCTCCCACCAATCAAGGGCTAGAAGCCCTTTACGATCGCATGCTTTTGCGCTACTTTGTAGAACCCCTAAAATCTAAAGAGAATTTTTTAAAACTCATCACCAGCCAAGAGGGCAAGAGTTCTAGTCAACATACCTTTAGCCTAGAGGAGCTAGAGAGTATCCACCAGCAAGCCGCCCAAATTCCCTTTAGCCAAGAAGCCCTAGAGAGTTTGCATACCATTAAGGCGACCTTAGAGCAATTAAAGCACAACCCCGCCTTAGTGGCAAAATTCTTAGGCCAGAGCGCGCCCACACAAGAAGAGCAAGAAACTACAGAGCCCGATTCTAATTTGGTTGCCACTCCCTCCGATCGGCGCTTTAAACAATGCGCCCAACTCTTACAGGTTGCCGCCCTGCTTAGCGACCAGCCCCAAGTTAGCACCCCCGATCTCGCCTTGCTTAGGCATTGTCTGTGGGATAGCCTAGAGCAAATCCCCTTAGTCAATGCGATCTTAGCCCAATGCTTGAAAAGTAGCCATACAAGGGCTAAAGACTTGGAAAAGGCGCAAGAGAGCTTTTTACACCTTGAAAAGATGACTACGGATTCTTTAAAAACTTTTACTAATGCCTACCAAGACTTGCGCCAACAAACCACTGCCCACGCCCAAGCTTTGAACCAAGAGCTACAAGAGGCAAGCCAAGAGGCTAATGTATTTTTATCCCCTGTCGATCAAAAAATTGCCTTTTCAGGCACGCAAGGGCTACTAGAAGAATTTAAAGTTTTATCCTTGAAATTAGAGGAGCTGTATAGAAACACCCGCCTAGAACACGCCCAAAGACAGCTAGAAAACTTAAAGCAGGTGTTTCTTAACGAGGCCCTAGAGGAAAAACACCAGCGCTTGTATGATAACTTGCATATCTACTTTGACAACACCATTGATGACCTCAAAAAAGACCCTAAAGAGGCAGGTCTTTTAGGAGCTTTTCAAACCCTACGCTTGAGATTACAAGAACTCTTGAGGGACGCGAAAGCGGGCGTTTTTGAGAAACAAAGACGAGAACAACGACTCCAAACACTCACGCAGAGCATTACAGAAATTATCCAAAAACGTGGGCGTATGGACGATAAAAAAGTCATCAACACCAAAGAATTTAAACAGGCCGTTACAAGCATTGCAAAAACCTTAGAAAACTACATCAAAGACAAACAACAAAGAAATCAATTAGAGCAAGTGCTCAATAATACCAATTACCCGTATAGCCCAAATGGTTGGATGGAGAGACTATCCAATTACAGCTACAACTGCGTCCCCCATCTCTTAAATCTCGCCGATAAAATGAAAAAAGACTACCAAAACGCCAAATGAACGACCTCCAAACCTACGATCTCTTACAAGACCCCCAGATCGCCGCGCAATTTGAGCTAGCCTGCCAAGAAAAGGACAGCCAAATTAAAGAGGCTTTAAAAAACCACCCCTTTTTTAAGGAGAGCCTAGCCCACTACCAGCGCAAACACGCCCACTTAGAGCAAAAAGATTTAGTGGCAAATACCCGCGCCCAGTTTCATACCCACAACCCCCAAGAAGATTTCAGTTTTATTGACACCCAAGAAAAGGGGCTTAAAACCCCAGAAGATCACGCCACTTTGCACCGCTTTATTTTAGATAAGTGGCAAGGGGTTTTAGATCACAAGATCACCACATGGAAACACGCCACACAAGCCAAAATGGAGCAGGATTTTTTAGAGCGCATGCGTGCGTGGTTTAAAGCCCTATGGCAGGCAAAACAGCTGACCAAACAAGCCCCCGAACTCTTTGGAAACGAGGGGTTATTTATGGACGCTAGGGGGCTAGCCCTAGAATCTTTAGATTTAGAGGGCTTAGGCGATTTAGAGGCACAAAAACGCGCGTTAGAGAGTTTGGAGGGACTGGATACGGGGCTAGAGCTAGAGCAGGGGGGCAAGGGTGGCAAGAGAGAACAAGAGGGGAGTAGGGGCTTTTCTTTGCAGGGGGCTAACCCCACGCGTTTAAATCTTGCCCAAATCCTCGCCCTCTTTGCCCAGATCAAAAACAACAAAGCCTTAATGCAAATTTGCGATCTGCTGGGGCGGATGAAAGAAATGCAGCAAGAAATGATTAAAGAGATGATCAAGGAGCTTAAAAGCTATTCTTACACAGAACGCCACCCTACTAGGGATTATAAAGAGGAGATTTGCGGGATTCATCTGAGCAATGATTTAGAAAATTTGATCCCCCAAGAGTTAGCTTTGCTCGATGACCCTGATTTGGAGGTGTTGTTTTACCTGAAATTTACAGAAAAACGCCTCTTTTGCTTTGAAAAGCAGGGCTATATAGACCACCATTTGGAGGGGGTAGAGGAGGTGGAGGTAGAGGTAGAAAAGGAACAGGAAAAAGAGGGAGAAAAAGGACCTATCATCATTTGCGTAGATACTAGCGGGTCGATGAGTGGCACGCCCGAACTCATCGCTAAAGCCCTCACACTCTTTTTAGCCTCCCATGCCAAAAAGAGCAAACGATCTTGCTTTTTAATTAACTTTAGCTCCCAAACGAGTGCGATGGATTTAAGCAAGAGCGGGGGCTTTGCTAGGCTCAATGAGTTTTTAACCATGAGTTTTGGGGGCGGGACAGATGTTGGGTTGGCTTTAGAAGAGGGCTTAAGAGCGATGCAGGAGCAAAATTATAAAAAGGCAGATTTGCTAGTAATCTCAGATGGGGACTTTGGCGGGCTTGATTCAAACTTAGAGCAACAAATGCGCCAAAAACGCCAAGACAAGAACCGCTTTTATTTGCTCGATGTCAATGGCAACTCGGGGGCAAAGCGCGCCTTTGACAAACACTGGGTCTATGACAGCCACAGCCAAAATATCCGCGTGCTGTGTGAGCTCAGTAACGATGTGGGGGCGTGAGTTGTACGCTCAAGAGGCACTTTTAGTGCGCAAAAAACTATGAGGAGGGAGCTTGGTAGGGAGTCTAACCGGGTGCGTGTTGCCGCTGTGAATGGCTTCTAGCTCTCGCCCATCTTGGAGTAAAATTTTATACAAACAGAGATAGTATTTTCCCTCAAAGGTGTAAATTTTTCCAATGTCATTGAGCATGGGGGTTAAGTCTGCCTTGTAAGGCAGCACGATTTCATAATCAACATGGGGTTTTGTAGTAAATTTGCACAAAAAATATTGCCCGTCTGCAAGCACCTCGCCATTGACTTGAAAATCCCCCTCACTGATCGCACTCTTAAAGTTTTGGGTGTCTAGGCGTTGGT
The DNA here is from genome assembly GCF_900197775.1 of Helicobacter salomonis. Lineage (NCBI taxonomy): Bacteria > Pseudomonadati > Campylobacterota > Epsilonproteobacteria > Campylobacterales > Helicobacteraceae > Helicobacter > Helicobacter salomonis. Next base: position 46,608 of record NZ_FZMA01000016.1, on the reverse strand, counting down.
GAGGGCGTTGGATGAGGTAACCTTGCGTGAAACCGCGGTTTTTGAGCGTGGCTAACTCGGCTTGATAAAGTACTGGGCGGTGTTGGTTATTGTAATAGTCTTCGATGGCGGTGCGATAGGTCTTAGTAGTGATAGCAGCGTAATAACTGGATTTGGTGCGCCCTTCAATTTTGAGTGCGCTAATAGCCTTGCTCTCTAAAATAGGGGCGATATGGCTAGCTAGATTTAAATCCTTGGCATTGAGGATATGCGTCCCCACACCCTCCTCTTCTTCAAGGCGCATCATCACGCCAGTATCGGGGTTTTTAATGTAATATTCGTAATCAAAACGGCAATCATTGGCACAGCTCCCTCGATTAGGCACGCGTCCATGCTGCAAGGCTGAGATTAGGCAGCGTCCTGAAAAGGCAAAGCACATGCTCCCATGCACAAAGATTTCCAACTCTAAATCGGGTAATGCCTTTTTAATCTCCACCACATCACTTAAACTCATCTCTCTAGCTACGACAATGCGTTTGACCCCCATTTCATAGAAAGCCTGTGCGTCTAGGACATTCATCACATTGGCTTGGGTGGAGAGATGGATAGGAATGTGGGGGGTAAGTTTTTGGGCGAGTTTAAGCACACCGATCGTAGCAATAATGAGCGCATCTACCTTACAATCGGCGAGCTTGTATAAATGCTCTTCTAAGAGCTTGATTTGAGAATTAAAGGGGAAAGCGTTCAGCGTGGCATAAAACTTCTTACCCCGTGCGTGGGCGAGCGCCACCCCCTGCTTAAAACTCTCTAAATCAAAATTCTTAGAGGCACGATTACGCAGAGAAAACTGCCCTAAACCTCCATACAGCGCGTCTGCGCCATAATCTAGGGCGATTTTGAGTTTATGGAGATTACCCGCAGGAGCTAATAATTCCACAGACATACAAGAGCTTACCTCTTTCCAAAAGCTGCGATCAAGGCTTCGATATCGCTTTCACTCGCTACACTCTCGCTATCATCACCGATGATGTAAGAGGCAGAGCTCACCCGTTTGGAATCTTCGATATTGCCCTCAAAGAGAGAATTCATATACTGTGTGAGGGCGCGCATGACATTGATCACCCGCTCGATCTTCTGGCGGTGGATGTCTTGGAATTGCATGATGTCCATTGCCTGCATCGCGCTATCTGAACACCCCTCCGCACTCTCCTGAATACGATCGATCCCCTTTAAAATCTCTCGAGTTTCTTCTAGTGAGGTTTGAAAAGTATTGATAAGTGGGAAAGCTTGCGCCAAAGTTTCAAAGATTTCTAGGTGTTTTTGCAAGGGAATCTTGATCTTTTTGAGGGTTTTGATAATGTTTTCTGAACTCGCGCTAATGTAGTCCAACTGGTCAAAAACCTGAGTCGCCTTGACCTCTGAATCGCGTGTAACATCATCAAGCTGGTGTACCACTTTATGCTCTTCTGTAGGGGGGGGAGGAGGCCACTCCTCAGAATCCACCTTGCCGTATTTCTCGGCCTTTTTCTTGTCTACCTTCATGTAATGCTCATAGGCATCATTCCAGTCCTTTTCCTTTTGCTCGTCCTTGGATAGAGATGCCTCCCGCTCTTTTTCGCGCTCCATCTCTTGATCCAAGGGCTCTATCGCCTCTAAACCACCCCCATTGATCAAGGCATCTAACTCTTCTTGCGTCATTCATTCTCCTTACCACCCCAAATTTGGCCTGGATTATAGCTAAAGACTTTTTGCGTCTAGCTTATTGCGCCTTCGACACAAGCACAGCTTCCATGATGGCATCTAAATCCCCATCTAAGATCGCCTCTACATTGCTGTAAGCGACCTCGGAGCGCACATCTTTGATTTGCTGGTAGGGGGCGAGTACATAACTTCTGATTTGGTGTCCCCAACCAATTTCGCTCTTTTCCTCTGTATTGCCTTGCTCCCTTTGCTTGTGTAGCTCCAATTCATAGAGACGGGATTTGAGCATTTTGAGCGCCATTGCTTTATTTTTGTGCTGACTGCGATCATTTTGGCATTGCACCACAATTCCGGTGGCAAAATGAGTGATTCGAATGGCCGATTCAGTCTTATTAACATGCTGTCCGCCCGCTCCGCTGGCACGATAGGTATCAATTCTAATGTCTTTATCCTCAATTACAATATCAATGTCATCGTCCACTTCTGGGCTCACTTGCACACTGGCAAAACTGGTGTGTCTTTTACCATTGGCATTGAAGGGCGACATTCTAACCAGGCGGTGCACCCCATTCTCATTTTTCATGTAGCCATAAACATTGATCCCTCTAATGATGAAGGCCACCCCTTTAATGCCCGCCTCCTCGCCCTCCTGATAATCTAATAACTCCACCTTAAAACCCTTGCGTTCCGCCCAACGCAAATACATGCGATAGAGCATACTCCCCCAGTCTTGGCTCTCCACGCCCCCTACCCCCGGCTGGATACTCACAATCGCATCGCGCCCGTCATGGGCATTGGTCAACATCACCCCTACCTCTAAGCGCTGCACGCACGCTTGTAAATGGGGAGCGTCTTCAAAGAGTTGGGTCAGCGTCTCTGGATCGTCATTTTGCACAAGTTCAAAGAGTTCATGCGCCTCATCTAAAGCGTTTTTAGCACTCTGGTACGCGCTTAAAAGCCGTTCTATCTTGACTTTTTCTTGGTTCTTAGAGGCGGCGCGTTCCTTATCTTGCCAAAAGAGGGGATCGGCTTGTTCGCGCTCCAAAAGGGCAAGCGTATCCTGCAAACCCTGAGGCTTGATGATTTGGGCAATATTTTGACACTTACTCTCTAATTCCTTAAGCAGTTCACTATACTGATAGGCATCCATAGCATTCCAAAAAAAAAGGACTTTTACATCGTGTTGAAGCAGCATGGTGTGCTCAGAGGGATTCAAACCCCCGACCTACAGGACCGCAACCTGTTGCTCTATTCAGCTGAGCTATGAGCACCCAAAAAAACCATTATAGCAGAATTTATGCTGATTTTAGGTTAAATTTACAAAATTTCGTTAAAATCGGCGCATTTGAGCAAGAAAGTAGGTGATGTTATGCCCGGAATCAAGGTCAGAGAGAGTGATAGCTTCGATGAAGCGTATCGGCGTTTTAAAAAGCAGACCGATCGCAATTTAGTCGTCACAGAGTGTCGTGCGCGACGCTTTTTTGAATCTAAAACAGAGAAGCGCAAAAAGCAAAAAATTAATGCTAAGAAGAAAATTCTTAAGCGCCTTTATATGTTGCGTCGCTACGAATCCAAGTTGTAGGGAGGGCGGATGGAGTTTAGCGGGCATAATGTCTTAGTCACGGGGGCAAGTCGGGGTATTGGGCGCGCTATCGCGCTTTTGCTGGGAGGTTATCGTAACAAAGAGGGTCAGCCTCTGAAAGTATGGCTCAATTATCGGAGTAATCCGCAGGCAGTTGATGGTCTTAAGCAGGAAATTGAATCCTTAGGAGGGCGCGCTGCTCTAGTGAAATTTGATGTTTCTCATGAGGCAGATTTCATGGAAGGGTTTAAAACGATTGTGGATGCAGATGGGGGCTTGAGCTATTTGGTCAACAATGCCGGAATTGTGCTAGATAAGTTGGCTGTGCGCATGAAAACCGAGGATTTCATGCATGTACTCGAGGTCAATCTTCGCTCTACTTTCATAGGTTGTCGTGAAGCGCTCAAGGTGATGGGCAAGCAGAAGTTTGGGAGTGTTGTCAACCTCTCTTCTGTCATTGCTGAACGGGGTAATATAGGACAGACTAATTACGCTGCAAGCAAGGGGGGAGTGATTTCTATGAGTAAGTCCTTTGCTTATGAAGGGGCTCTGCGCAATATCCGTTTTAATTGTGTCACCCCCGGGTTTATCGCAACTGACATGAATGCCGGACTCAAGGAGGATGTAAAAGAGGAATATCTTAAAAACATTCCCCTAGGTCGCCTTGGTGAGGCAAAAGAAGTTGCTGGGGCGGTGGCTTTTTTATTGAGCGATTTAGCCAGTTACACCACGGGGGAAACGCTTAAGGTGAATGGCGGATTGTATATGTAGGAGCAAGAGGGGGTGTATGTTGCTAAAGGAGAGAGCATGAATTTTGTATTTCTGATTTTGTTGTTGGTTATCATCTACTTCTTGTATCGAATCGTAGATGTGTTGGAGCGCAAGTAGCCATTTAAGGTTGCTGAAGTGATTTTAGGTTAGAATTCGAGCTTAGTTGCAAAATTCGAGTAGGAGATTTTATGGCGTTGTTTGAGGATATCCAAGCGGTGATTGTAGAGCAGTTGAATGTGAGTGCTTCGCAGGTAACAGAGGAAGCGGATTTCATTAAGGATTTGAATGCAGACTCCTTAGATGTGGTGGAGCTCATCATGGCTTTGGAAGAAAAGTTCGGAATTGATATTCCCGATGAAGAGGCGGAGAAAATCAAAACTGTTGGCGATGTGATCAAGTTTATCGAAGAGCGCAAGCTAACATAGCGATTGTTGGTTCCTAGGCACTTGGCTGAAAGGAGAGTTGTTGCGTAGGGTTGTGGTAACGGGCATGGGCATGGTGAATGCCCTGGGATTAAACAAAGAGGTTGCTTTCGATGCCGTTGTGCATGGGAAGTGCGGAGTCAAGAAGATTTCCTGTTTTGATACAACGGGTTTTCCTGTGCAAATCGCGGCTGAGATCACAGATTTTGATCCCAACTCTGTGATGAACCTCAAGGATGTCAAAAAAGCGGGGCGTTTTATCCAGTTGGGCTTACTTGCTAGCAGAGAAGCGATGTTGGAGAGCCAAATTTTGGTGGAGGGTAAATGTCCAGAGGCACTTGCCAATAGGATGGGCATTAGCTCGGGTTCTGGAATCGGAGGTTTAGGCAATATCGAGGCCAACTCCATCTACTGTTATGATAAAGGTCCTAGAAAGGTTAATCCTTTTTTTATTACATCAGCACTTGTAAATATGATAGGAGGCTTCGTATCCATCGAGTATGGCATCAAAGGCCCCAATGTTTCCAGCGTAACTGCCTGCGCAGCGGGGACGCATGCCATCATTGAAGCCCACAAGACGATTCTTTTAGGGGGTGCGGAGTGTATGTTGGTCGTAGGGGCAGAGTCTACAATTTGTCCTGTGGGTATTGGGGGATTTGCCTCCATTCGCGCTCTCTCTAACCGTAATGACGAGCCCTTAAAAGCGTCCAGACCTTTTGACAAGGAACGCAATGGGTTTGTAATGGGTGAGGGTGCAGGGGCTTTAGTGCTTGAGGAATATGAGAGTGCTAAACGACGGGGAGCACGTATTATCGCCGAGTTAGTAGGTTATGGGGAAAGTGGAGATGCCAGCCACATCACCGCTCCTGCTCCCAATGGTGAAGGAGCTTACCGCGCCATGAGAGGCGCTTTAGAAATGGCCGGCAAACATGGGGTTAAGGTGGGCTATATCAATGCGCATGGCACTAGCACCAGCTACAATGATCTTTACGAAACAATTGCCTTGAAAAATGTTTTCAATGGTAAAGAGAATGTCCCACCTGTAAGCTCCACTAAAGGGCAGATTGGGCACTGTTTGGGTGCGGCTGGAGCTATTGAAGCGGTGATCTCTGTCATGGCATTACAAAAAGGCGTGCTACCTCCCACAATTAATCAGGAAGTCAAGGACCCAGGTTGTGATCTGGACTATATTCCCAACGAAGCGCGTAGTGCTAAACTACAGGCGGTCATGAGTAACTCTTTTGGGTTTGGGGGCACCAACGCGGTGGTGATCTTCAAAGCTATCTAGGGCCTAGAGTGGCAGTCTATTTGGACTTTGAAACCCGCATTAAGGGTCTTCAGGATGATATTGAGATGGCATCTATTCGAGGGGATGTCGACGCTCAAGAAATTCTTGAAAAGCGTTTGGCCAAAGAGATCAAGAATGTATACACCAATCTAACGGATTACCAGCGCCTACAACTCGCCCGTCATCCTGATAGACCCTATGCGATGGACTATATCGAACTCATTCTGCAGGATCGCTACGAAATTTTCGGAGATCGTCATTTCAGCGATGATAAGGCCATTGTAAGTTTTATAGGTAGGATTGAAGGCGTGCCGGTCGTGGTTATTGCCGAAGAAAAGGGGCGAGGCACCAAAAATAAATTGCAGCGTAATTTTGGGATGCCCAATCCTGAAGGCTATCGCAAAGCCCTCAAGAGTGCAAAATTTGCTGAAAAATTCAACTTACCTATTCTGATGTTAGTCGATACAGCAGGGGCTTACCCGGGTCTTGGCGCAGAAGAGAGGGGGCAGAGTGAGGCGATCGCCAAGAATTTGCAGGAATTTGCCGCCCTCAAAGTTCCCACGATTTCTATCATCATCGGCGAGGGGGGAAGTGGGGGTGCACTAGCAATTGCGATTGCCGACCGTTTAGCCATGATGGAATATTCCATTTTCAGTGTAATTTCTCCAGAGGGCTGTGCAGCAATCTTATGGAACGATCCAAGCAAAGCCGAGGTAGCCGTAAAAGCCATGAAAATCACTCCTACGGACCTCAAACAAGCGAAGTTAATCGATGACATCATTTTAGAGCCTCAAAGAGGGGCACACCGTGATAAGATTGAGGCAAGTCATGCCATTAAAAATTATTTCCTCACTCAACTTCCTTTGATCCAAGCAGGCGATTTTTTGACTTTGCGCTACCAAAAATTGATGCGCTGTGGAGCGTTTGCCTAAAAGTTCAGGTGGGGGAGTTTACAATTCAAAATTATGGCCGATATTAGAAAAACTAGAGCAAGGATGCTTTAGGTTAAAATAACAAGGAGTTAGTATGGCATTTCAGGTCAATACGAACATCAATGCGTTGAACGCCCACGCCGTGGGATTGGTTACACAACGCGACTTGAAAGAGTCGCTTGAACGCTTGAGTTCGGGTTTGCGTATCAACAAGGCGGCCGACGACGCATCAGGGATGACTATCGCGGATTCTTTACGCTCACAAGCAAAGAGTTTGGGACAGGCTATTTCGAACACCAATGATGGTATGGGAATTATCCAGATCGCAGATAAAGCAATGGATGAACAAATCAAAATCCTAGATACTATTAAGGTGAAAGCGACTCAGGCAGCTCAGGATGGGCAGAATACCCAGTCTAGGAAAGCACTCCAAGCGGATATCGTGCGCTTGATCCAAAGCTTGGACAATATCGGCAATACAACATCCTATAACGGACAGGCGTTGTTATCCGGTTCATTTTCTAATAAAGAATTCCAAGTGGGTGCGTATTCTAACGAAACCATTAAGGCTAGTATCGGAGCTGCTACTTCAGACAAAATTGGTCAGGTTAAGATTGCCACCGGACAGAATATCACTGCATCAGGTGAGGTGGCTCTCACTTTCAAGCAAGTTGATGGGGTGCATGATGTCTCTTTGGAGAGTGTGAAAATCTCAACAAGTGCGGGCACCGGGCTTGGTGTGTTGGCAGAGGTTATCAATAAGAATTCCAATGCTACTGGGGTGCGTGCGACTGCCAATGTGATCACAACTTCTGATGGTGCGATCAAATCAGGGAGTTTGAGTAGCCTGTCCGTGAATGGGGTTCAGATTGGGAATATTCTTGGTATCAAGAAGAACGATAGCGATGGGCGTTTGGTCGCTGCTTTGAATGCGGTAACAGCTCAGACAGGTGTGGAAGCTTACACCGATTCTGTGGGTCGCTTGAATTTGCGCAGCATTGATGGACGCGGAATCGATATCAAGGCAAATGCTACCAATGTAGACGCTCAGGGCTTGGCTTTGAGCACCCTTAATGGCGGACAAAATATCACTCAGGGCTCTGTAAACTTCGGTCGTCTCTCTTTAGTGCGTCAAGATGCTAGAGATATCTTGGTGGTTTCCGGGGCCAATGTAAGTGCATCCGCGGGCTATGCCGCCATCGGTTTTGCCAAAGGAACAGCGGCGAGCACCACTGTTAACCTTAGAGATGTGTTGGGCGAATTTAACCAGGCGGTGCGTTCAGCTTCTGGGGCCAACTATAACAAAACCCTAGCCTCTGAGAACCTCACTTTGGGCTCTGGAGTAACCACTTTGCGTGGAGCAATGGTTGTTATGGATATTGCCGAGTCTGCGCAAAAAATGCTCGATAAGGTGCGCTCTGACTTGGGTTCTGTGCAAAACCAAATGGTGAGCACCGTGAACAATATCACAATCACTCAAGTGAATGTGAAAGCGGCTGAGTCACAAATCAGAGATGTAGATTTCGCTCAAGAAAGTGCCAACTTCAGCAAAAATAACATCTTGGCACAATCTGGTAGCTATGCGATGAGCCAAGCTAACACCGTACAACAGAACATCCTCCGTCTTTTAACTTAGAGACATTGTCCTAGTGGCTCAGCCACAGGGCAATCTCATCGGCTAGGAAAAAATCCTTGGCTACGAGGCGATCGCCTCTTTGGTAGCATATGCTCTCGTTCAACATTGTTTCCATTTTTTCAGCCTTTAAGATACTTGTCGACACTCCCAATATGCACCGCAAACCTAAAAATACCGCTTCAAAGTCTAAGTCTTTGTTGCTCAGTTGTTCCGTGCGTGCGTGCAAAGGATTGGCAATATAGGCTTTTACATCTTTAAGCTTGTAAAGACGCGCCTTTCCCACGCGTCCTACGGCTCCCGCCCCACACCCAATGTATTCTAAGCCACTCCAATAATGTAAATTATGCTTAACTTTGTAGTTACGGGCGTAATTGGAAACTTCATATTGTTCAAAACCCTGTGCGTGTAACATGGCGCGCATGGAGATATCCAATTCAGGGAGAACCTTAGGGGATGTTTTTGCCAGTCTGGTACTATCTTCCAAAGTCAAACTATAAGCCGAGAGATGATCAATAGGTAATGTACTAGCCAACGCCACTTCTTTTTCTAAACTTTGAGGTGTATCTAAAGGCGTATTGTAAATGAGATCGATACTTAAATGTTCGATCGCACTTTTCTGGGCGTACTCTAGGGCTGTATAGACATTTTTAGGTGTGTGATCGCGTTGCAGGAAGTGTAATTTAGATTCAAAGAAACTTTGCACCCCAACAGAGAGGCGATTCATGCCTAGACCTTTGAGTGCAGCACACCACTCCAACGAGACTAAATCAGGATTAGCCTCTAATGTGATTTCAATGTGAGGACTTAAATGCGCACAATCTACAATAGTGTTAAAAATTTTTTCATAACACCTGGCATCGAGCATATTGGGTGTGCCCCCTCCTACGAAAATTGATTGTAGCCAATCCCCTTTTAGCGAGGCTCTTAGGTCTTGACAAAGCGCTTCCACATAGGATTCTCTTAAGGTTTCCAACCCGCTGAAAGAATTAAAGGCACAATAACCGCATTTACTTTGACAGAAAGGAATGTGGATATATAGACTTCTAGGGAAAATGGAGCTAGTTTTAAGCATAGCTTAATCCTTGAAATAATACCATTATGGCATATTTTTGGTAAGGAGCTGGCTATGAAAAGGGCGATTCTGTTGGGGGCGGTTACTGGATTGAGTTTACTTTGGGCGGCTGACCCGGCGGTGCTAGTCAAGAAGTGTGCTGGTTGTCACGGGGCTGCCATGGATAGAAAGGCATTTGGAAAAGGGCATGTGGTCAATACCCTGGATAGTGCACAGATTAAAGAGGATTTGATGGGCTACAAGGCGGGCTCTCTCAATCGTTATGGTTCAGGGGCAATCATGCATAGCCAGGCCAAGAATCTCAGTGATGCAGACATCGATGCGTTGGCGAAATACATCCCCACTCTCAAAAAATAGATAGCCTTGTCGGGAGGTGGTTTTATGTACGCTTTAGGGCTGTGTGCTATAATTCCTTAGCTTAGTGCCCTTGTGGCATATGGAAAGGACTGCACATGGAGGCTCAAAAGAGCTATCGTCCCAATGTAGCCGCTGTCGTGCTTTCATCTTGCTATCCTAGGGATTGTGAGTTTTTTATCGCGCAGCGCATTGATATACAAGGGGCCTGGCAGTTCCCTCAAGGGGGGATTGATCAGGGTGAGACCCCAATAAAGGCTTTGTATCGTGAGTTGTTGGAGGAAATCGGTACAGATGCGGTAGAGGTTATCGCCGAATACCCTAAGTGGATCGCTTACGATTTTCCCCCTACGATGACCAAGAAACTTTATCCCTTTGATGGGCAGAAGCAGCGTTATTTTTTGGTGCGCCTCAAGAACAACACTTTGGTGAATGTCAAAACGCCTTCTCCAGAGTTTGATCGCTACGAATTCGTCAAGCCTAGGGAGCTTTTCTCTAAGGTGGTTCACTTCAAACGGCAGGTTTATCGCCAGGTTATCGGCTATTTTAAGCAGCAAGGGTATTTGTAGGTGCTGGTAGTGCAGAAATTTGGGGGCACAAGTGTGGGGAATTGTGCTCGTATTCAAGCTGTAGCTCAAAGAGTGATAGCCAGCAAGGCTCTTTTTGAAGATGTGGTGGTGGTGGTTTCAGCTATGGGGGACACCACGGACGATTTGTTGGAGCTGGCCCATTGTTTTGGCAATAGACTCAATCGGCGTGAGATGGATCGGCTATTGAGCAGCGGGGAACAAATTTCCAGCGCTCTCTTAGCCATTGCCTTAGAGTCTCTTGGGCAAAAGGCTTATTCACTGAGTGGTAGAGATGCAGGGATTTTAACCGACGCGCACTTCATGTGCGCACAAATTTTAGAGATTGACACCGCCCGTATCCAGGACCTCTTGGCACAGAATTTTGTCGTTGTTGTGGCGGGTTTTCAAGGGGTAAGCAAGAGCGGAGAAATCACCACCCTAGGCAGGGGCGGGAGCGACTTAAGTGCGGTGGCGTTGGCGGGAGCCTTACGCGCCCAACTTTGTGAGATTTACACCGATGTAGATGGCATTTATACCACCGACCCGCGCATTGTGCCTCAAGCCCGCAAAATCGCCCAAATCAGCTATGATGAAATGTTAGAATTAGCCTCCATGGGGGCTAAGGTACTTTTTAACCGCTCTGTGGAGTTAGCCAAAAAGTATAGTATCCCCTTGATCACACGCAATTCCTTTAATGATAACCCTGGAACTCTCATCACCTCAGAGGAGCAAATTGTGGAAAAACCCATCGTGAGCGGGATCGCCCTAGATAAAGATCAGGCACGCGTGAATATCATCGATGCCTGTGATTATCCGGGTATTGCTGGAGAAATTTTTGGATTGCTAGCAGAGGCTAAACTCAATATTGACATGATCGTGCAGACCATTGGCAAAAATGGTAAGACCAATATTAATTTCACTTTGCCCGAAGGGGATGTAGAGATTTGTCAGCAAGTTCTTAAGAATGTGCGTGATATTGGCTCAGTCGAATGCGATCGCCAGGTAGCCAAGGTATCTGTGGTGGGTGTGGGCATGCGCTCGCATTCAGGCATCGCCAGTGCTGCCTTTAAAGCCTTAGCTAAAGAAAATATCAATATTTTGATGATCAGCACGAGCGAAATCAAAATTTCGGTGATCGTAGAGGTTTCTCTAGCGGAGCTCGCCCTCAAAACCTTGCACGAAGCGTTTAAATTGGCTTTGTGATGGAGCTAGTGCGTCGAGCACACCAAATTCTTCAAGAGCAACATGCTATGTTAGACTGCCCATGGCTAGAGTCTTATGATTGGGCTAATTTTAGCCATAGTATCCGCCATGTGTTAGAGGGTGGCAGTGTGCTTCTATGTGTGGATACAGAGCGCTTGTGGTTTAAACACTATGTTTTTGCCCACTTGAACGCGCAAAAGTTACGCCCTCTAGTGCCTATTGTGGATGGGTTGTCTGGATTTGCATCCCTCTTACAGGATACACAAGAATTTTCCTTGATTCGCCATCTCTTGGATTTGACCTATCAAAACTATATATTTTGGTATGTGGGCAAAGAAGGAGTATTAAGCGAACTCATTTCTAGCAAGGACCACTTTTTGTGGTTGCTTGATGGTCCAGGGGCACTTCTAAGCTCGTTGGATCCCATGTGCGATCTCAAGTTACTGCAATTTTATAAAGTCTTTGAAAATATCCTCTTTGAAAGTTTGTTAGGGAAATTAGCGCTCAAATGAGTAATCTTTTAATTCTTGCCAACGCTCCCAAACAAGAAGCTCTAGTGTATCAAAAAACACTGGACACACACACGCAACCTCCCATTTTTGTAGAGTTATTTGTGGAAGATGAGCTCAAGATAGAGCATGCCCACGAGATCAAGCGTCGTTGCGTGCTCACTTATGCGGGGGAGAAAATTTACATCATCGCCGCGCACCACTTCAATGTCTTTGCCCAGAACGCCTTACTCAAAATTTTAGAAGAGCCCCCTATTAATACGCGCTTTGTTTTAATTGCCAAGCACAAACACGCCTTGTTGAGCACCCTTCTCTCACGCCTTACCTGTGAGGATCGACGCACCCAGATCGCCCGTGAGCGTTTTCCCCTAAACTTGCACACATGCGCTTTAGCCGATGTGTACACTTACTTACAAAACCTAGATAAAACCCCTCTCAATCTTGAAGAAGGCAAAGCGCAAATTCAGGCCTTTTTATACGCTTTGCAAGAAAGCACCATCTCCTTACCCTTGGATATGCTCGAGGATATAGATCGGGCCATGCGCGCAAATTCTTTGTATTACCGCGCCAGTTATAATCTCTTGCCCCTACTCTTGAGGGTGTTAGAACTAAGAGAAACATGATGTTTTTAGAGCGCATGTCTCCATCTAGTTTTGCCTTAGAATTAGAGCGCATCACCCCCCACCCTGTTGGCCAGGCTATCATGAGCCAAAAAGCCCGTCTCTTGGCTTTTAAAATCACCGATTTGCCTTTAAGTGCTGCTCTGACCCTCAAGCAGGAAGCTTTGCGTGTAGGGGCTGAATTAGCCACACCCAAGGATTGCATTTTAGCCAAGAAACCCGCCTATACATGCCTTTTAGTAGGCACTTACGACCAACTAGAACGCCTGCGTGTGAAGTGCACTTCTCAAGCCTTTGGGCTAAAACGATTGGCAAAGATGTTAGAATCCCATCTTCAACCTCCCGTTTTTGGCAACCCAACTCTGATGGGTATTATCAACATCACTCCAGATAGTTTTTACCCCCAGAGTCGCCACAATACCCAACAGGCTTTGGAGAAGATTTATCACTATTTAGAACAAAAAACCGCTTACATCGACATTGGCGCGGCCAGCTCGCGCCCTTTTAGCGCACGCCTTGAGTCACAAGAAGAAATCGTGCGTCTTAAAGATATTTGCCTAGAAATCAAAGCTAACAACCTAACCCGACACACCATTTTTAGCATAGATACCTATAATCCTAAGACGGCTGATTTTGCCCTACAACATGGCTTTCAATTACTCAACGATGTTAATGGTTTTAGAGACGAGCAAATGTGCCAAGTGGCTAGGGCCTATAGAGCTCAAGTGGTGCTGATGCATTCTAACGGGGTGCCTATGGACATGGAGCATTTTGCGCCCCATAAGCAACTCTTTTTGGAAATGGATCGCTTTTTTAGCGCACAACTAGAGCGCTTAGGCACATATGGGATTGACAGTATTCTTTTGGACATCGGTCTAGGCTTTAACAAAACCACTGCACAAAACCTAGCCCTTATCCAGCATTTAGAGCATTTTTTGCATTTTGGTTACCCTCTACTTGTGGGTGCAAGTCGTAAGAAATGTATCGGTGAGATTTGTGATAGAGAGGTGCAAGATCGCCTAAGTGGCACCTTGGCTTTACACTTAATCGCTTTACAAAGAGGGGCAAGTATTTTGCGCGTGCACGATATTGCTCCCCATCAAGACTTGTTGAAAATCTACGAGACTCTTTGTAGAGTGGAGTTACCATACTAAGCACTCAACCCATTGGCGGTGGAGCGTCTTTGATTTATGCTGTGAGGCTGGGGGAAAATCTGTTAGCATGAAAAAATCTCGTTAAAAGGGTGGTGATGGAGAAGGATAAGAGGATAAATCTCTTTGATATCCGCTGGATGTGGTCCATGTTTGGCACGGCGATTGGGGCAGGAATTTTGTTCTTACCCATCAAGGCTGGGGCGCAAGGCTTTTGGCCTGTGGTAGTGATGGCAATCTTGAGCTTTCCTATGACCTGGCTTAGTCACCGAGCTCTAGCGCGCTTTGTGAACGCGATTGGCAACCATGACATCACCCATGCAGCGACTTATTTTGGCAAAAGTGCCGGTTTTTTCATCACCTTTATCTACTTCTTTACCTTTTATCCCATTTGTCTTGCCTATGGAGTAGGGATTACCAACACCGCAGAATCCTTTTTTGCCCACCAACTCGGCCTCAACTATTTCGAACATAATCGCTTTTTTTTAGCCGAACACTTAGTCAGCGGCATGATCTTTGTGATGATCTTCAACACGACTATTGTTACGCGCGTTGCCAATGCTTTAGTTTACCCTATGGCGTTGATCCTATTTGTCTTTTCACTCTACCTCATACCCTACTGGAAAACTTCCATGCTTACGGAAATTCCAAGCTTTGGGGGCTTCTTTTCAGCACTTTGGTTCACACTTCCCGTCTTAGTTTTCTCTTTCAATCATAGTGCTATTATCTCTACCTTTGCTCAAGCGATCGAGAGGCGTTATGGGGAACTCAAGCACTTTAAAACTAATCAGATCGAGTTACTCAACACTTCCCTCTTACTCCTATTCGTTATGTTTTTTGTTTTCTCCTGCATTCTGTGCCTTGAACCCGCTGACTTTATCAAAGCGCGAGAACAAAATATCCCTATTTTAAGCTATTTTGCTAACACATTGGGCAATCCCATTATCGGTTATACGGGTCCCATTGTAGCGTTCTTGGCCATTAGCACTTCTTTTTTCGGGCACTACTATGGTGCTAAAGAGGGCTTAAAGGGATTGGTTGTGCAAACCTTGGTGAAAGATAAGCTCTCGCCTAGTTGTCACAGGAAGATTGATATTGCCGTAACCCTGTTTTTATGGATTAGCATCATTTTAGTTTCCTACTACAATCCAAGTATTTTGGGCTTCATTGAGAGTTTGGGTGGGCCTGCTCTAGCCACCATCACTTTTATTCTGCCCATCGTGGCAATGTATGTAATCCCTTCGATGAAAGTTTTTAGAAACTTTTGGGTAGATGCCTTTATCTTAGCTGTAGGCGTGTTAACCGTACTCAACGCCGTAATTGATCTCTTTGTCAAAGGATGAACATGGATATTAAAACCCAACAGGAAGTTTATACACAATCTATGACTTCTATTTTTAAAATCGGCATTGGACCTAGCTCTTCACACACCATAGGTCCTATGGATGCCTGCGTGCGCTTCTGTGCCTTACTTGCAGAAAAAGGGGTTTTAGAACGCACAGCTCGCGCATGCGTAACCTTGCACGGTTCTTTAGCTCTCACGGGCAAGGGGCACTTGACAGATTTGGCATGTTTAGTGGGTTTGAGTGGGATTAGTGCTAAAAAAGTGAGTGTTTCCCAACGCCAAGAAATTGTACAACGGGCTCTCAAAGAAGGGCACATTTTTTTGGCCCAGCACCATGATATTGCCTTTGATTTCCACAAAGATATTCTATTTGACAACAAAGCTTTAGAATTGCACGAGAATGGCATGGTGGTGCGAGCTTTTGATGCCCAGGGGAATTTACTGGCTGAGGAAACTTATTATTCTACGGGTGGGGGCTTTATTTACACACAAGAGGAGCTCAAGCACAAAAAGACAACCCCTACTCACGCCAAACATACTCCCTTTGACTTCAATAGTGCTAAAGAGCTAGAAGGGCTGTGTGCAGAGCACCATTGCCATATTCCCCACATCGTAGCCAGGCATGAAAGCGCGCTTTTTGGCGAGGATTATGCTAGAAACTATTGTTTGGAAGTGTATGAGGCGATGTTGGCCTGCTTTGAGAGTGGGGTGCACGCCCAGGAAAAACGCCTGCCCGGTTGCATCGGCATGGATCGCCTAGCCCCCAGTATTCAAGAGCGCATGAGCAAACACTCCAACCCACAAGACCCTTTAGCCGTGATGGACTACATCACCATGTATGCGCGTGCTGTGAGTGAGGAGAATGCCTGCGGTAACAAGGTGGTTACAGCCCCTACGAATGGCTCTTGTGGGGTAGTGCCCGCCGTGCTTCTTTACTGCCATAGGCATATTAAACCCCTTACTCAAGAGCAAATTGTGGATTTTCTGCTTACATGTTGTGCCATCGGCTATCTCTATAAAAAGAACGGCTCGATCAGCGGGGCAGAAGCGGGGTGTCAAGCGGAAGTGGGAGCGGCTTCTTCCATGGCAGCAGCGGGTTTTGCCTTTGTGATGGGCGGGGGCGTGCACCAAGTTTTGAGCGCGGCTGAAATTGCGATGGAGCACCATTTGGGCTTAACCTGCGATCCTGTGGGCGGGTTAGTGCAAATTCCATGTATTGAGAGAAATGTCGTGGGCTCAATCAAAGCCGTTGCTGCGGCGCGTTTGGCTCTTGAAGATGGTTATCAGGCAAAGGTAGGCCTTGATGAGGTGATTTTAACCATGCTCCAAGTAGGTAAGTCCATTGATGCCAAGTACCGCGAAACCTCGCTGGGAGGTCTAGCGGTCAATGTCCATATTCCTAGGTGTTAAACGTAACATGAAGGAACGCGATGGCAAAAATGCTACTCTTAGGGCTATGTTTTTTAAGTGCTCTGCAGGCCACGCAATATTTTTTTAGAGACTTCTGCTCTGCTAATTTGGAGCACACTCTCCATTTGCATCGAAAACTTCAAAAGGAGATTCACGCATGCACACAACTCAACACACTACCCCACTACACCCTAACGGGCGAAAGAAAAGTCGATCCATGTAGTGCAGAGTTTAAAAGATCGGCCACTCTATCCTATGATTTGGCTTTGGGTTTTTTGACAAGTGGGAAACAAGAATACGCTCAAAGGGCTAGAGAGATTTTAGAGCAATGGGCGCAAAATCTTGGAGTGGTGGGCTCAAAGGAAGCCAAAAACCTGATCAATTTCTACATGCCTTATATGAATATGGCCTATCTCTTTATTCGCTCAAAATTTGCTAGTCCCCTATTTGAGCAATTTGCGCGTCGCATGCTAACCTACGCACGCTATGAGAAAACTAACAATATCGGAGCTTGGGCTATTCTTTTAGGCGTGAGCAGCGCACTTGTTTTAAATGATCCTGATCTGCTTTCGAGTATGGCGCATAAATGGCAAGAGTGGATTTTAAATGCCATTGATGAGAGTGGCGTGATGGCAAAAGAGATTGTGCGTAGCAACACTGCTAATTACAATGGCGGACCCACTAAGGGCATTAAAGGCATTGCCTACACACATTTTGCACTTACTCCCATCAGTGTGGCAGGGCAACTGCTTGCGGAAAATGGCTTTGATCTATGGCATAGCAGCGCTGCGCAAAAACTTTTTAAAGCCTATAACAAAGCCGCAGAATGGGTGCTCAACCCGAAGAGCTTTCCCTACTACCAACCAAACTTAACTGGTGTCTATCATGACGCCTATTTTCTGCTGTTAAACCAATACTTTAAAAGTATGGCAGGACAACAAGCAATCGAGCAGGGTCACTTTAAAGGTGACCATTTTAGACTGCAGTTCAACGATGACTTACATCATACACCAAGAACATAGTGCAAGAACGGCAGTAGAAGTAGCGCCTAATGATTTCTCTATCTTGCTATAGCGCTCGAGAACACTGCATGAAATGTTTAAGACACCCCCACGCTCTCCTCAATGCGGTTCATGCTCTCATTAAAGCGTTGGGTGATCACTGCGGTGTTGACTTGGCGCAATTCCGCATGATGGCCTGCACCTGCGTGCTAGCTACTTCTCCTAAGCGCAAAGAAGAGTTCAAATTATTGCGTAAGGAGCACATGGAGGCTTGCACGCCTTCTACTACGCCATTAGAAGTTTTTCTAAAGAAAGGGCATGCCGTGCTGCACCCATGCTCTCCCTAAAGGCATCTAATTGGGGTCTAATTCTAATACTGAGTTCGCTTTGCATGGGGAATAACCCTGAAAAAAATAATTAGAAGTTAGACACAAGAAAAGGTCAGACAAGACTAAATAGGCTAGAACAGAGATGCCCCCTGCTGCCAGGGGGTAAACCAGCTCAGGAGGACCGCCATGAGCGAGCATGGCAAGAAGCCTTTGCGTGCATTTTGCCTCAAAATTTCTTTTTGGGGCTTAAGTTCGTCTTGAAATTCAAGCGATAGCGCGCCACAGGTTCCCCGCTTTCGCTGGAAATTCCTCAAACAAGCTGGCTTTCTCAAACTTAATCCTATCTGTTTCTCCTACTTGATCCCGTGCGTCTTCTCTAACATCTCTTTAGTCAGTTGCGCGTAGGCCAAAAATTCGCTCACTTGCATGTGCATCACCTCATGGTAGTCAAAGTGTGGGTCATAGCCTAGTAAAAGCTATATCCCTCTTAAGTTTTTTATCCACACCTCTGAATTTGGCAATGGTCTTGGCTAGTTTCTCAAACTCTTCTAGGGGTAGTTGGTGAGTAAAAACGCGCGATCAGATTCTCTATCAAATCCCACTAACTCGTTTTCAAAGTCTCTTCATGCTTTTTTAAAAGCCTTATGCCCATACTTAGACTACTCGCAGACTAATATTGGTCTAATTATGCTAGACTTCGAGGACACATATTAAGAAGGGCTTCAGATGCCGCTTGTCCCCCTTTGATGGAAAACTTTGTTAGTTCTGATTTATTCTTAGTGTTGGGAGCGGGGGGGTTAGTCTTTGCACGCACGCACGCGTACGCTGTGTTAAAGGCAGGCTTAGTGATGGGGGTGCTACTCTACCCTTGGGCTTTTTTGCACTTGTTGAATGGGAGTGCGTTAAATCTAAGTATGCTGTTTGTGGGCTTATTTGGCAAGCTTAGTCCTCTAGGTTTACTCGTGGCGCTGTGGATGGGGGGAATTAAACTAGGATTACGGCCGTACTCGCGCGCTGTGGCATTTTTTTTGGTGTTCTTTGGGGGTGTGGTTTTTGCGGACGCGCTGGGGTTTTTGCCCTTTAGTCTAGCTTACCCGCCCTTTGCTTGGATTAGTTTGGCTCTATGGAATGTGCTTGCTTACCGCGTGCATAGGGTTTTGGGTATACTATTTGCACTCGTACTCAGTTTCCAACTCTGGCACCCTGCCCCAGCACCCTACACCATGTTTATGGATATTTATCTATGGTTAGGGGCATTGTGGAGTCTGTTAGTATGTTTTTACTGCCGTGCTAAACACCCTTGCGTTCCAAAGCCCACAAGTTTAAAGCTACAGGGATAGACTGCAAGCATAAAAGGCCAATGCGTAAGGGTCGGGGTATTAACCCCATGGCTTTCAGCTATGGGGAGCGTGTCAATGGTTCCTAGCCAGAGATAGCGGGTCTTGTTTTGACAAGTTGGGGGGGTTGGTGGTGCTCGAATTTATAAAAGGGTTGGTTAGCCACATGCAAGAGGGTGTGTTGTTCCCCTTGCACCCAAAACGCCCCACCATCGGGTATACCATAGACGATTGCTTGAGGATTGAGGGCCAAAAACTCGATCAATCTCTCCTGCCGACTCTCCCCCTCATGATTAGCCGAGCCAGTAGGAAAGTGCGGGTTAATCTGATAGGGCACTAAATTTAAAGCTTGTAGGCTTGGAGGGTAAGTAATGGGCATGTCATTAGTGGTGTGGATACTAGGAGTCGCTACATTAGAGCCAGCCGACCAGCCTAGATAAGGCGTGCCGACTTTAACGCGTTCTCTAATGGTCTCTAGTAAATTATGTCGATACAAACCCTCTAGGAGCTTAAAACTATTCCCCCCATTCATAATAAGCCCTGCGCAGGTGTGGATAATCTCCAACCCTCTATGCGCACCCACCACTTCTATGCCAAAATCTTTTAAGAGTGTGCGCATGTTGGTTTCGCATTCCTCTTGACTTCTAAGCACGCTTCCATAGGCGATCAAAGCGAGTTGTTTTCCTTTAAGCTGGTACACCTCTATAAACTTTTCAATCCAAGGCAGAGCGTAGGTTAAAAACTTGCCCTGGTAGAGCGCGCCTGAGAGCAAGAGTAAATTCACGCTTGCCCTTCCAACTGCACGACTCTATTCCAAGTGGCGATGACCGAGTCGGGGTTGAGCGAGAGGGAGCTAATGCCCTGCTTGACTAGAAACTCTGCTACTTCGATGTAATCGCTGGGGGCTTGCCCGCAAATTCCGCAATACTTGCCATGCCTTTGGCAGGCCTCAATGGCGCGCTTAAACATCTCCAGCATCACCGGGTTGCGCTCATCAAAGACATGGCTGACTAATTGTCCATCCCGATCCACGCCCAAAGTGAGTTGGGTTAAGTCGTTCGAGCCGATCGAAAAGCCATCAAAGAGATTGAGGAAATCATCCGCTAAGATCACATTTACGGGCAATTCGCACATAATGTAGAGTTCTAGCCCGTTTTTGCCCGATTCTAGCCCATTTTTACGCAGAATCTCCAAGACCTTTTTAGCCTCCTCAATGGTGCGCAAGAAGGGGATCATAATCTTCATATTGGTCAGCCCCATTTTTTCACGCACCATGCATAAAGCCTCACACTCCCAAGCAAAGGCTTCTTTATAAAGGTCCGAATAGTAGCGACTTGCCCCCCTGAAACCTAGCATGGGGTTTTCCTCATGGGGTTCATACGCGCTTCCCCCTAGCATGCGCATGTATTCGTTGGACTTAAAATCGCTGGTGCGCACAATCACCGGTTTTGGATAAAAGGCCGCACTGATCATCCCCATTCCCTCAGCGATCTTTTTGACAAAGAAATCTTTAGGGCTCTCGTATCCCGCGATTAAATTTTCTAACTGATCGCGCTCAGGCACGCTTTTATTGTGGTGTAAATCTACTAAGGCTAGGGGATGAGCTTTGATCTGGTTGAGCATGATAAGCTCCATGCGCGCCAGCCCCACGCCGTGATTGGGCAATTGTGAGAATTTAAAGGCTTTCTCCGGGTTGCCAATATTGAGATAAATTTTGGTTTTGGGCTCTTGCATGGAATCTAGGGCGATGCGCTCCACTTCAAAGGCGTGCGCACCCGCATAGATATAGCCCGTTTCCCCCTGCGCGCACGAGATCGTAACCTCCATGCCCGTGTAGAGCGATTCGGTTGCCCCAATCGCTCCTACGATGGTGGGCACGCCAATTTCTCTAGCCACAATGGCAGCATGGCAGGTGCGTCCACCCCGATTGGTAACCACCGCGCTGGCCTTTTTCATAATGGGCTCCCAATCTGGGTCGGTATTATCTGTCACTAGAATCTCCCCCTCCTTGAAAATATTCATGTGATCGAGACTATTGATCACGCGCACCTTGCCTATGCCAATCTTGCCCCCGATCGCCTTACCTGTAAGCAACGCCTCTTTAGGGGGCGCGCTCTTGAAATGATATTTTTCATACACCTTAGCATTCTGCTTAAGGCTTTGACTCTGCACGGTCTCTGGGCGTGCCTGCACGATGAAAATCTCCCCATTATCCCCATCCTTAGCCCATTCAATGTCCATCGGGCGGTATTGCCCCGCTTCTTTGGTATAATGTTCTTCAATAATGGCTGCATCGCGTGCCAAGTTTAAAATATCGCTATCACTTAAAGAAAAACTATGTTGTTCCTTGGGTGTAGTGGGAATGGTTTTAGTGGGGTGTTCGCTCCCCCGACTCGCATATACAATTTTATTACTCTTATCGCCCAATTGGCGTTTGATAATGGGTTCTTTGCCCTGGGCTAGAGTGGGTTTAAAGACATAAAACTCATCGGGATTTACTAACCCTCCCACCACACTCTCCCCCAAGCCCCAGCTAGAAGTGATAAAGACCGCGTTTTTAAAGCCCGTTTCCGTGTCAATAGAGAACATCACCCCCGCACTGGCTTTGTCTGCACGCACCATTTTCTGCACCCCCACGCTTAAAGCTACTTTTAAATGATCAAAACCCCTAGAAGCGCGGTAACTGATAGCGCGATCGGTGAAAAGCGAGGCTAAACACGCCTTGATGTAGTGAATGAGTTCGGTTTTTCCCTTGATATTCAAATAGGTATCTTGTTGGCCCGCAAAGGAGGCATCGGGCAGGTCTTCTGCCGTAGCTGAGCTACGCACGGCTACATCCGCCTCACGCATGTGATATTCATCACTGAGTATCTGATAGGCTTGTAGGATTTCATCGCGTAAATCAGCAGGCAGAGGCGTGCCAAAGATGAGGTCGCGAATCTGCTTGGAGCGCATTTTTAAAACATCTAATTCGGTCGCATCCACACCTTCTAATAGGTCTACAATTTGGGCTTTAATGCCCCCTTTTTCCAAGAGATACCAATAGGCATCGCTGGTAATGGCAAAGCCATTAGGCACTTTGATCCCACTAGGCACGAGTTCTTGAAACATCTCCCCAATGCTCGCATTCTTACCTCCAACTAGGTTAACATCTCTGTTGTTGATCTCTTTGTAAAACTTGATGTAGCGCATAAAACCCCTTTATGGTATGGTGTGCAAATTATAACATGGGCTCTTCTAGCCTGACCTCCACCACGCCCCTAATGGCGTTGGTGGCATAAATCTTATCTGCCCGCCTCAAGTCCTCTAAGCTCAATGTCTTAGGAGTGCAACGCCCCGCCTCGATCAAACGGGTAACCCCCACTCCTTTTAAAAGCCCTGTGCCAAATGCTGGGGTGTAGAGTTGTCCCTCTATCTCTAACATGAGATTACTGCGTGCTCCTTCGCTAAGTTGCCCCTCAGGAGTGTAGTGCAACACATCAAAACAATCCCCCCTTTGAATCTGCGTGCGTGCCTCTTCATACCATGGGGTGTAGGTGGTCTTGTGGATTAAAAAATCATTGCAGGGGTCTAGGGGCTTCTTGGCTAAAAGCAATTTCGTGCTCTTGGGGGGTTCTAGGGGGCTGTATTCTAAGTCATATGAGCCATCTTTATGCCATAAAAGGCGTAAGATACCATCTTGGGTGGGCTGGTAATGTTCTAGCCAGTCTTCATAGACAAAGTTAAAATAACGCGCACTTGTCTTTAGACGCTGGGCGTGCAAATCTCTATGCCAAATCTCCAAATGGCGCACTAGCATGGTTTCAATCAGGCTAAACTCGATCTTAGGCAAGATAAAGAAACTCTTTAAATAGCACTCTTGGTATTCCGATTCGAGCTGGCTGGCCTGAGTTACTCCACTGCCCACGCACAAAGTGTAGGTTTGACTCTGCGTAGGCGCGCACATGGTGCGGATGGGCACATTAAAAAAGGCTCGCTCAGAGTCAATAATCCCAATCGCTCCGCAATACACGCCCCGTTCATGTTGCTCTAAATCTTGTATGAGTTGCATGCTTTTCTTTTTAGGTTCGCCTGTTACCGAGCTAGAGGGGAAGATTGCCTCTAAAATGGGGAAAAGCCGGGGGCTTTTGAGCGTGCCCACTAAAGTAGAAGTCATTTGAAAGAGAGTTGGGTGGGCTTCCACTTCGCACAGCTTAGTAACCTCCACCTTGTGGGCGATTTGGGCGAGCTCCTGGGTGAATAAATCCACCACCATGGTGTTTTCATTACGATTTTTAGGATCGTTTTGCAAAAATGTTTTATTGTGCGCGTCTTGCTCTGGGGTTGCTCCCCGTGCGATCGTGCCCTTCATGGGCTTGACTCGTATGGTCTGCGCGGCATAATCCAAATCAAAGAACAATTCGGGCGAAAAACTTAAAATAGTTTCAAAGGGGCTTGGCAAAAAAGCGCAATAGGGGGTGTGTTGGTTGATCAAGACTTGTTCAAAAGTGGCGCGGGGTGTGGCGTGGGTTTTGAGGTGCAAGGGCAAAGTTAAATTCACCTGCGCGCATTCCCCCTTGTCAAATGTCTCTTGAATTGCCTTAAATTGATGGGCATAGGTGTTAAAATCTATGGGCGTACTAATTTGGGGGTAAAAAGCCATGTTTGCTGGAGGTTGAGGGGTGTAGGCCTCTTTGCTAGCAAACTGGGTAAAGTAGGCAATGGGGATTTTAGAGGTGGTCGCACTTAGGGCATTGTAGTGAATATAACCCACAAAGTAGCCCGTATGGCGTTGTTCATCGATGCGCTCACACAAATCTTGCAATTGGGCATGGTGAAATGCCTGAAAACTCTGCAGGGGCTGGGTGTAGTGAAACGCGCCAAAGATGGCTTCTTGCATGTCAATCCTTATAGTTAGCGTGGAATTTTTGTAGTAAAAAGGCAGGGTGATAGCCCATTTTGGCTTGGCGCAAGCCCTCAATGCCTAAATCCTCTTCGCGATTGACTAGGGGGCAGTCTTTAAAGGCGTGGGCTAAGAGTTGTTGGTTGATCATCTGGTAAGCTCCGCGTACACGGGGGTCTGCCTTTTCGATGTGTATCACTGCCATATCCGTATTAATTCTCTCCCCAAAACTCATCGCCACCACGCGCTCCCTTATGCGGATAACCCCCCCCTGTAATTGCAACTCTTCGAAGACAGCTAGCGTGTCCAAAATGCCCCGATGCTCGTCATCTAAGGCTTGATCTTCCTGCCTTAAGGTGCGCCACTCTGTGAGAGCACTGGCAATTTGATCGCGATTGTGCGCACCGATGGGTTCGTAAGTGAAGTGGGGGTATTGTTTTAAAAAGGCGTTGAGGTGATTTTTCTTTTTATGGTATTTTTTGCCCTGCAGGGCAACGAGTTCGGCAGTGTGGTAGATATAGTCAAAGCGATCTCGCCTTGCCTCAAACGCAAAAACATTGGGAAAGTACACCTCTAGTTCTTGCTTATGTTGTTCCTCTAGGGCGCGTAGCTCTAGTTTGGGTTCTAATTCTAATAGGGCTTGAATAACCGCCCTTTTATTCCCCGCCCCGATGGGGTAAAAATAAAAAGGGGTTTGCTTAGGGTATTGTGTGCGGATCACTACACAGCCACACACAAGGGCTAGACGAATGTCCCTAGCATTTTTCCACAAATACAAATTGGTAAAATTCACATCCGCCACGCTAAAATTATCCGCTTGCAAATGCGCGTCTAACAGCCCTTTTAGCTCTAAACTCAGGGGTTTAAACTCCACTTGTTCTCCGTGTGGTGGAATAAGTGCCTAGACATAGGGGCTCTAAATGGGTGGGTAATTCTAGGTCTGCATTGGCTTCTAGCAAGCACCCTAGTGGTGTGGCTAAAAAGTAGGGGTCTGTGCACGCGCTCAAAAGGACTTGCACTTCTTTTCCCTCTGTGGGAGCAAACCACCACGCGCGCCGTGTAGGGTTTTCCTGTGCCAAGAAGCCAAAACGCCCCACGAGCAAACACCATGTGCTCGCGATTTTAAAGCTATGCGCGATCTCTAGGCATTGGTGCTCAATATGCACACTCAAGGCTTTGAGCCCTTGTGCGTAGGCATTACTACCCCGCACCTCAAAAAGCCCGTAATCCACACCTTTGAGCAAAATCGCCTCAAAAAGCATTAGAGGGTTGTAGAGTTTTAACTTAAATTGTTGCCCCAAAAGCCTTCTAGCTGTGCTTGTGTGGGTGCTGATCCCCACTTTTTCAGGGCCTACCAATGCCCTTGATACGCTTAAAATCTCTGTGTAGATGCTCTCTAGTTGAGCGCCCACTTTCTTGAAAATTTGGGCCTCTCGCACAGGGTTATACATGCTCAAAGCGCTCTTTTGCTTGTCTTGGGCGATTTCTTGACTTAAAGCTAAACGGGTGTTTAACAGCTTGCTCAATGCCTCATCAATGCGATCGATCTGTGCCCTCTTAGCATGGATACCTATACTCTCCAAATGCCCGATCTCATGGGCGATGTTGTCGAAAAAGTTTTCTCGATCTCTTAAAATATGTACATGACTCTGCTCTAAACCTAGCTCTAAAATCTTAGGACGGCTATTATAATGACTAGCCATGCTCGCCCCATAAGCTCCCACCTGCTTAAACACCAGCAAATCTCCTCTAGCCACCCCCCTTAAAGCTACCCCTTTTAAAAAGCAATCTGCGCTCTCACACACCGGGCCCACAATGTCAAAAAGAGCTTGCTCGCCCTCTTGGGCGTTAAGCACCTCTACTTGATGGCGCGCCCCATACAACGCGGGGCGCACAAAGTCATTCATCCCCGCATCAACTACCACAAAATTCTTCTGCGCGCTAGACTTGACATATTGCACGCGACTAACTAGCACTCCGCTATCAGCCACAATTCTGCGCCCCGGCTCACAGATTAAAGTCAAGTCTAATTTTTGCGCCACGCTTTTAAGGGGTTTAGCGTAGTCCGCAATGCTAATACACCCCTTGCCCTCGTCCACGCCAAGCCCTCCGCCCATGTCTAAAAACTTGAGTTCTATCCCACTGGCTATTAGAAAGCGCGCGAGCGCGCTCATTTTTTCGCTCGCTTCTTTGATGGGTTCTAGCTCGATGAGTTGGGAGCCAATATGACAATGCAAGCCTACCGGTTCTAAGAAGGGGGATTGTTTGGCAAACATGAACATCTGCACCGCTTCTTTTTCCTCTACCCCAAATTTATTTTCCCATAGACCCGTAGAGATATGGGGGTGGGTTTGTGCATCAATGTTGGGGTTAACCCGCACACTGATACGCGCGGGGGTGTTTAAATTTGTAGCGATGCGCTCAATCAGTCGAAGTTCTTCAAAAGACTCCACATTTAAAAATAAAATTTTGCTCTTTAGGGCTTCTTGAATCTCGCTCTCTAGCTTGCCCACCCCGCTAAAGATGATTTTATAAGGGGGGATGCCCGCTAGCAGGGCACGGCGCACTTCATAAATGGAGACACAATCCCCCCCCGCTCCCAAACGCGCTAGATGGGCTAATAAACTTAAATTAGAATTGGCTTTCAAGGCATAACAAATCAGGGATTTACCCCCGCTAAAGGCGTTTTTAAACTCTAAAAAGGCCTCCTCGATTTGATCAAAGTTATAGAGATAAAAGGGGGTGGGATGCGTGGCAGCAATGCCCGCAATAATGTCTAAATTCAAGAGATTTTCTTTGCTTCCAACGCTTTGAGCGCGTGCGCTTCTCCAATCTCAAAGGCTTTTTTATTGAGTTCTGCCACTTTAGCTGGCACTTTGGAAATCATCGTTTCGATCACCTGGGCGCGTTCCACGCACTCCATTAAGGTGATGGTAATAGCCAGCGCAACCACAGATTGGGTGATGATATTGCCCACCTCATCTTTGGCAATACTAATAATGGGGATTTTGTAGAGTTGAAACTTGGCCTCATCCTCTGGAGTGGGATGGACTAAGTTGGGGTCAACTACCACCACACCCCCGGGCTTGACATCGCTCTTAAAAATGCTGTAACTGCTTTGGGCTACTGAGAGCATAAAATCGATCTCGCCCCGTTTGGCATAAGGGTAGATGATTTCTTCGGAGCTCAAAATAATGTCCACTTTGGTAGGCCCACCCCTCACTTGGCTGGTGTAAGTAGAAGTTTTAGTGCCAAACCCGCCCGTGGCGATCTTGGCTTCGGCTAAAATCTCTCCAGCTAGCAAGACCCCTTGTCCGCCTACGCCCGTAAAACGCAATTCTAAACTCATGGCTAGTTCCTCTCTTTCTTAGAGGCTTTCTCAATCACACCCTCGTAAGCCTCGCAATACTCCACCTTAGAAGTGTCATGTTTGAGCACACCGGTGGGATACTTGCCCTCCCTCTCCTCAGGGCTTAAGGCTTCGTATTGGCGTTTGCTCAGTAAACGAGATTGAATCCACGCTAAGGTCTGTGCCGCCTCGCCCATTTTGTTTTTGCGCCCCAAATTGATATGGCAATTACTATGCACATCCACAAAGCTAAAGCCCTTATGACTAAAGCCTTCCGCTAGAGTGCGCTCCAATCTCTTGGGGTCTAATACACTCTCGCGCGCGACAAAACTCGCTCCCGCGGCCATGGTGATCTCGCATGGGTCAAAGTGATTGTCAATATTGCCACTTTGGGCGGTAACTGTCCACATGCCATTAGGCGTAGTGGGGGAGGTTTGTGAATTGGTGAGCCCATAGATGAAGTTATTGACCAACACCAAGTTAAGATCGATATTGCGTCTGCAAGCATGGATGGTGTGATTCCCTCCAATAGCAAAGCTATCTCCATCGCCGGACACCACAATCACATGTTTTTTGGAGTTGGCTAACTTAATCCCGGTGGCGTAAGCCAGTGCGCGCCCGTGTGTGGTGTGTACAGTATTGCAATTCACATACGAACTCATGCGCCCGCTGCACCCAATCCCACTCACCAAGCACACATCGTCCATATTCCAGCCCAAGCTATCGATGGCGCGGATAATGCACTTTAAGATCACCCCATCACCACAGCCCCAACACCAGAGCGTGGGGGTTTTATCTACGCGTAAATATTCATCATAATCAAATGCCATTAGAGCTCCTTTATTTTTAGCGCAATCTGCCTAGGGGTAAAGGGTCGTCCATCGGCTTGTAACAACGCCTCCACTTTGCGTCCCATGACATGTTCAATCTCGTGCACATACTGCCCCTTATTGAGCTCTACCACAAGGATTTTTTCGAAGCGTTCACCTAAAACCTTGAAGCGTTCTTGGGGGCTGGGCCAAAGTGTGAGGGGGCGGAAAAAGCCAATTTTCTTAGGATGATTTTGCGCTTTTAAATCTTTTAAAGCCTCTTTGATCGCGAGCGCACTCGAACCATAGCCAATCACGAGCACATCCGCATCTTCTAAATCCATCTCTTCATTCTTGCAGACAATGTCGCTTTTAGAGTCAATTTTATGAAAGAGTCGATCGATGAGTGCACCTCCAATTTGCGCATCCTCTGTGGGGAAGCCAATGGGGCCATGGTGCAAGCCCGTGATATGGTAACGATAGCCTTTAAAGAAGGGATTGAGAATAGCCGACTCATCTTGGGGCACGCCGTAAGGCTGGTAATCCTTAGGATCGCCCTCAAAAACGCGCCGATTGATCACGCTCTCCTGGACTGCCTGCAAATCGGGTAATTGCACCCGACCATACATGTGTCCGATGGTTTCATCTAGGAGCAAAAAGACAGGAGTCATGAGCATTTCAGCCAGATTAAAGGCGCGCAAAGTTTCGCTATAAATCTCCTCTAAATTGCCCGGAGCCAAAGTTACGGATTTAAAATCTCCGTGCGAGGGGTGTTTTAGAAAACTCACATCTCCCTGAGCTACACGGGTGGGCATCCCCGTGGAGGGACCTGAGCGCATGACATCTACAATCACAAGGGGGGTTTCTGTCATAAAGGCATAACCAATCTGCTCTACTTTAAGAGAAATCCCCGGCCCCGAACTAGCTGTCATGGATTTTACTCCACTCATGCTAGCCCCCAGTGCTACACACACCCCCCCAATCTCATCCTCCATTTGGATGAAATGCCCTCCATGTGCAGGCAAGAGTTTGCTCATCGCATGCATGATGTCTGAGCTAGGCGTGATCGGATAGCCCCCAAAGAAACGACAACCCGCATCGATTGCCGCTTTAGCGACTAAATCATTGCCATCAGAAATCACTTCTCTCATTGACCCCTCCCCTGCGCGACACTCTCTTCTAAGAGCATGTAATGGTTAGCCCGCACTCTAGCACCTCTCTCTTCGGCATCCTTAGACACCTTAGCAAATTTGAACTCTTTTTTTTCAGCGACATAAATGGCAAAATCTGGGCAACCCAGTTCGCATTTACAACATCCTATACAGCTCTCCGGATAAGCCACCTTAGCCACTTTGCCTAAAATATGATCCAAGCGCACACCCATGCCTAGCACTCCGGCCGGACACACAGATACACATAAATCACAACCTTTACAACGCGCCTCATTCACCCAAACGGGCACACCCTGAGGAGCTACCATCTTGGACATCAAAACTCCTTGATTGACACGACTAAATTTGGAGGCTCGATTTTAGCATTTAAATATTAAATTGAAAATAACATGCACAAGATGGGTACAAAAATATTAAGAACTCAATTCGGATTGGCTTTCAACATTCTGCAACCAAATAAAGACCTCTACCACGCTCGAATAGAGCTCGGGTGGAATAGGCGTATCCAAGCGCACATCTAAGAGCGATTCCACCAAGGCCTCATTACAAAAAAGGGGTACATCAAAGGCCTTAGCCTTTTCCACAATCGCGCGCGCGATCACCCCCACTCCACTAGCTACTACCTTGGGCGCGCTGTCTTGCCCGACATTGTAGGCGAGGGCTACGGCTTTGGGTAATGCCATTAATACCCCATCGCGATGCGATCAATATCCTGCCAGCTCAACTGCGAGCGAGGGGTTTGTTTGAGCAAATGCGCTACAGAACGCACTAGCAAATCGCTCTCTAAATTGACTCGCCGCCCTTTTTTATAAGTAGCAAAGAGAGTATTTTCGAAGGTATAGGGAATAATGGTCAGAGTAAAGCTATTTGCATGTACTTCACTTAGGGTCAAGCTCACCCCATCAAGTGCCACCGAGCCATGAGGGATGCAAAGCTGGAGAAAATCGCTAGGGGCTTGAACTTGCAGGCATACCTGATTAGCCAAAGGCTTAATTTCCATGACGACTCCAATCCCATCGATATGCCCCTGCACAAAATGCCCATCGAGGCGATCGTTTACTTTTAGTGCGGGTTCTATATGCGCATGCGCCCCGGGGATGTAGTTCTCTAGGGCGATTGACTCCTGTGTGTGTGCACTTAACTCCAAAGCAAATCCCCCTGTAAAAAGCCTAATCACGGTCAAGCATGCTCCATTGACCGCAATACTATCGCCCAACTTAGGACGATAGGTGCTACCAACTTCTAACACATTGCGATCAAAGGCTTTAATGGCAGCGATCTGATGGATAACCCCGCTAAACATCCCAAACTCCCTTAAGGCAAATTTAAACCATATCCTCTAGGATTATAATATAATTAGGCCAAATTATGCGGAGGACTTGATGTTAGAGTGGATAGACACGCATTGTCATTTGGATCACCATCTTTATAACACAGATGCAGAACAAGTTATCAAGGAGGCTAGGGGCGCGGGGATGTTGCATGCAATTATTCCCGGAGCCGACCCTAGAGATTTACCCAGGGCACTGGCTTTGTGTTCTTCCCACGAGGGACTTTATTTTGCCGTAGGGGCACATCCCCTAGATTGCCAGCACTTTGATCTTGCAGAGCTGCAACACTATATCCAGCACCCCCAATGCGTAGCAGTGGGCGAATGCGGTTTGGACTACCACCGCCTAGACCCCAACGATGAGGACACAAAAGCCCATCAAAAAGAAGTTTTTAAAGCCCAGATAGAACTCGCTCTCGAGTATCAAAAACCTTTAATTGTGCACATTCGAGAGGCCAGCCAAGATGCTTATGACATTCTCAAGGCCTACCCACACTTACGTGGAGTGTTGCATTGCTTTAATGGAGATGCGATCTTGCTTAATCTCTGCGAAAACTTTTATTATGGTATTGGAGGTGTAGCGACCTTTAAAAATGCCAAATATCTCCAAAATATTCTGCCTCAAATTCCCCTAGATCGTTTGCTTTTAGAAACCGATGCCCCCTATCTCACTCCTCACCCTTTCAGAGGCACGCGCAATGAGCCCAGGCATATTCCTCTAGTGCTCCAAAAACTCTCTGAAATTTTAAAGATAAGCCCTATAGATTTAGCACGCATCACTAATGCCAACGCCACTGCACTTTTCAGTCTAATGCCCCATGTTAAGGTCTCTTAATGAGACGCATGCTCATAGTCGCCGCTTTGTTGGCATGGCAGAGTTTTACCCACGCTCAACCCATGAATACCGCTCTCAATCTCAAGCCTCTCAATGGCTTTGGAGTGGATGCGCGTTTTCTAGCCAGCGTGGATAATTCCCAAACCCTACAAGGCGTGCAGGAGGCTTGGAATCAGTTTGTTAAACGCTATGACAGCAATGGGGTTTTTATCCCCACCATAAAAAGCATGCTCATTCAGGCAGATATTCCTGTGGAATTTTTGTTTCTGGCGATGGCCGAATCTAATTTCTCTACTAGTGCTTATAGTGTTAAAAAGGCGGTGGGCATTTGGCAACTCATGCCCGATACGGCTAGAATGTTAGGTTTAGAAGTCAATGCCTTTGTGGATGAGAGGCGCGATCCTATTAAAAGTACCCAAGCTGCGATCAAATATTTACAGATGCTCCACAAACAAACTAAAGAGTGGTATCTAGTTGCCATGGCCTACAATTACGGCCCTAGAAGGGTGCTAGAAGCCATTCAGCAGGCTGGGAGCAATGACATTAATGTCTTACTGGACGATGAGAAGAAATTCATTCCTAGGGAAACGCGTGGTTATATCCGCTCGATTTTGAGTTTAGCCATTGCCTTTAACAATTTGGACGCGTTGCGGCATAAAGAATACCTATTAAATCGGGGGGCACGGAGTGCGCTTGCCAGCCTGAAAATACCAGGAGGCACTCTACTCTCCCATATCGCCCAAAGTGCACAGCTCTCTTTAAGTGAACTCAAATCCTATAACCACCAGTTTCACTACAACTTCCTCCCCCCAGATAAAGCCTACATGGTATATATCCCCTATGAAAACCTAGCGCATTTTAGGCAGCACTACAAGCCGGGTAATCCTCTCCAAGCTTTTGTAACCCATAAGGTCAAGCCCAAAGAAACCCTCTATTCCATCGCGCGCAAATTTCACACCAGTGTGGCGATGTTGAAAGCCATGAACAATTTAAAGGGCTCTTTCTTGAGTGCACACCAGCAACTTTTCATTCCCATTCTCAAACAAAATTCCTCATCTAAGAACCTCAAAAAAGTCGCCCGTAATGATGCTAAATTCTAGGACTTTAGGGCAGGGTATAGTGCTTTTATGTGTGTTATGGGGCTGTTCGCAGAATCGCAATTCTCCCACTCCTAATAAGAATACACGCCCTTTCTTTGCCAAACACGAGAGTTTACGCGCCTATGACGATGCTAGAGATTTTGGGGCACCAGCACCTCGCAAACATTCTTTTTGGCATAAGCATCAAAAGTCTAGGGCACAAAATACCTCCCCCAATCCCTCTCAAGCTCCCGAGTCGATGGCTAATGTGCCCGCTGGCAGTCTGACAGCGGGCATGCGTGACTCTGAAGCTATTCAGAGGGCTACCATGCGCCCCTATCGTGTGGGAAATAAAACATACTACCCCACTAAAGTAGATGTTGGGCAGACTTTTGATGGGTATGCCAGCTGGTATGGGCCTAATTTTCATGCCAAACGCACCAGCAATGGGGAAACTTATAACATGTATGCCCACACGGCAGCTAATAAAACTCTGCCCATGAATACGATTGTCAAGGTTACTAATAAGGACAACAATAAGAGCACTATTGTGCGCATCAACGATCGCGGCCCCTTTGTAGCTAATCGTATTATTGACTTATCCAATGTTGCAGCGCGTGATATTGACATGGTGGGCAAGGGAATTGCGCCTGTCAAATTGGAAGTATTAGGTTTTGGAGGAGTGATTTCTAAACAATATGAAAAAACTTTAGATAAAGCCCCCCAGGCTAGCGCGCTCAAACAAGAATTCAAGGTGGGCGAGAGTCAAAAGAGTGTCAGCGGGGGGAATTTTTCTCTGCAAATGGGTGCATTTAGAAGTCAAGAGGGCGCGCAAAAGGCTGAGGAAAATTTCAAGG
This sequence comes from Helicobacter salomonis, assembly GCF_900197775.1. Taxonomy (NCBI): domain Bacteria; kingdom Pseudomonadati; phylum Campylobacterota; class Epsilonproteobacteria; order Campylobacterales; family Helicobacteraceae; genus Helicobacter; species Helicobacter salomonis. Next base: position 13,084 of record NZ_FZMA01000016.1, on the reverse strand, counting down.
CAACTCTCAAAAAACCCTATCATGTCCAGATTGTGTCCGGCAGTAAAGATAACCAGCCGATTTATCGGGTTTTTATCAAGGGTTTTCAAAGCGAGGCAGAAGCGAACGATTTTGCCAAAAGCATAGGAAAACCTGCTTTTTTGGTGCGAGAATAAGTGCGCTTCCACGCGTTATGGGTATTTTTTATGAGTGTCAGCGTTGCCATGGGAGGACTCATTGTATTCTTCCTGCGGCCGCGTGTTGTTCCTATCTGGGATGCAAAGGATTTTGCCAAAATTGAAGTGCGTGGCTTTGAGGCATTTCAGACAAGCCCTAATGGAACAGATTTGAATATACGCGGAGCTAGGGCATTGCAGTATAGCGATCGGGAAGTGCTCTATGATTTTACCTTGAGCAAGTATGATTCTGACGATCAAGTGCAAGAGCACGCTAAAGGAGAGATGATGGTGCACCAAAAGGACCTCTACACTTTTCCTAAAGGAGTGCTCTACACCACCAGTGGGGGACATAGTTTTTGGAGTCAAACCGGGGTTTACGACCACAGCAAACAAGTCTTTCAAGGAAAGGGGTCTTTTACTCTGAGTGGTCCAGAGGGGGATGTCAAGGGCGAGGATATCTCCTACAACCACCTGAAAGGTCTATTACAAGCCAAGCGCGTGCACGCGCGCATCGATTTGGAGAGTGCAAAGCAATCTAAGCCTCATGTTCCCAATGCAAAGGGCTTGAAATTTTGAAATGGCTCATTGTGCTGGGAATGTGTGCGTTCTTGACAAGCGCGCCTATCAAAGAAACCTTAGAAGTCAGTGCAGATAAGTTTATCGCTAATGACAAAAAACACATCACCACCATTGAGGGCAATGTGCATATCAAAAAGGGCACAGACACCTTACAAGCCAATAAAGTCATCATCTACACCAATGCCAAGCGCAAACCCATCAAATATGAAGCGATCGGGGCAGTGCAATTTCACCTAGTTACTCAAGATGGACGCAAAATAGAGGGGCATTCCGATCGGCTTATTTACGATGCCATTACCCAGGAATACCGCCTATTACAAAATGCGGTGGTGAATGAGGTAGGCAAGATCAATTCGATCAAGGGTGAGGAAATTATTTTGAGCAAGGAACGCGGGTATGCCGATGTGCTAGGGGGTAAAGACAAGCCGGCTAAATTCATCTTCGATATGGATGATATTCAAGAAGAACAGAAAAAACAAAAGCAAAAAAAATCCACAAATTCCCCAACGCAAGAAAGTCATGAAACTCATTAAGATTTTGGAGAGCACTTTTTTACGATCGGCAAATAATCTAGCGCAATGCCCTCCAGAGCATGTGCCCGAAGTGGTGTTTGTGGGGCGTAGCAATGTGGGGAAAAGCACACTTATCAATACGCTTTTAGAGCGCAAGATTGCTAAGAGTTCAGCCACGCCTGGAAAAACCCAGAGTGCAAATTTCTTTCACACGCGGTGGCAAATTTCCTCCGCAGAAACTTTCAATTTTAATTGTATCGACCTGCCCGGATTTGGATACGCCAAGGTCTCTAAGACGATCAAGCAACAATGGGAGGGTTTTTTAACCGATCTCTTGGTCCAGCGCAGCTCTATCAAGTTAATCTTACACCTCATTGACGCTAGACACCCTAACCTCCCCCTAGATGCAGAAGTGCATGACTTACTAAAAAGTTTTTTGCATCCTGATCAAAGCCTCAAGCGCATTTATACGAAATTCGACAAACTCTCCAAAAATGCCCAACACACCCTTTATCAACAGCAGAACGCTCCTCTCATTAGCGCACAAGGGGCATTCAATCCTAAATTCGGATCCGTATTGCATTTGCAAAAAACCATCCTAGAAGTTTTATTTAATGCGAGAATCCATGCTTAAAGTCCGCTTTCCAGTTTTGCTTTTCTTAGCGTGGCTAGGGTTCTATCTTTATAGCAATTTGAGAGATATCTATGCATGGTTGCCCCCCATGCTAGGTTTTCTCTTTGCACTTTATCGACACACTCTTGTCCAAGAACAACCTTCTACGCGCCTTTTGGTGTGGGTTTTTAGCTGTTTACTCTGTGTGGAACTCATCCACGCGCAACCCTTGGGGGTATTGATTCTTCTCTTCGTGCTCTATGAAAAATTTGTCGTGCAATCTCTCTTGCGCGTGTTCCAAGATAATATCTTGGGGGATTTTATCCATGCATTCTTGATTTACCTCATCTACTTTGCAATTTTGGCTTTCTTGAATGACTATTCCCCTGATATGTGGGGCAATGCCCTGCACTATAGTGTTTTGGAATTTCTACTCTGGAGAATCTATGCTAGGATTTAGAATGCGCCTTGTATTGGGCTTATTGGGTCTAGTATGGGCAATCTTAGTGTTTAAAATTTTCATTCTCACTATCAAAACTAATGATTATTTCGAACAACTCGCTCTGCGTAACATGACCAAGAAAGAAATTTTAGTGCCTACGCGTGGGATTATCATGGATCGCAACCATGAATTGCTCGCCATCAACCAACTGGGTTTCAGTGTTGCACTCTCCCCGGGACTGAAAAGTAAAGTGCTAGAAAGCAGGCTAGAACTCTTAGCACATTATTTCCCAGACCTAGACAAACATGAAGCCCTAGTCAATTACCAAAAACAGAACTCTCGCTACAACCACAATGACATCTCCATTTTAGACTTTGTGCCCTATGCCACCATGCAAACTCTCTATGCAAAACTCCTCCAAATCCCAGATTTGAGCATTAGCGCAGCTAACAAACGCTACTACCCAAACAACGCTCTAGCCTCTCATGTCATTGGTTACTTAGGAGCGGCTGATGCTAAGGACATTGCCACCAACCCCACTAGTCAGTATACCCATACCATTGGTAAAACGGGATTAGAAAAAGAGTATAACAATCTGCTGCAAGGAGAGCTGGGCTACAAACTTGTGAGTGTGAACGCGCTTAATCAAGAACTCGAAGTGCTTGAAACTAAAGAGCCCAAAACCAATAACGATTTAGTATTGAGTCTGGATAAACGCCTCCAACTCAAGGCAGACATGCTTTTTGCAGATAAAAGAGGGGCGTTGATTGTCATGGATGTGCGCAATGGAGAGATTTTAGTGGCTGGCAGTTACCCAGAATACAATCTCAACCATTTTATTGGAGGTATTAGCCTAACTGAGTGGAAAAGTTTGCAGGATAACCCCGGTAATCCTTTGCTCAACCGACTTATTAATGGGCTTTACCCTCCTGGCTCCGTGGTTAAAATGGGCACAGGACTAAGCTTTTTAGAGAATTTGCCCATAAATGAAAATACCACCATCCCCACCCCCGGCTATATTGAAGTGGGCAAGCGCAAGTTTCGGGATTGGAAACCGGGTGGACATGGGCAAAGCGATTTGTTCAAGGCAATCAAAGAATCCGTGGATGTGTATTTTTACAAATACGCCCTCGATTTGCCCATCGAAAAACTTGCTAAAACCTTTGGGCAGATGGGTTTTGGCAAAAAGAGCGGTGTGGATTTGCCTAACGAATTTGTGGGTATTCTGCCCGATCCTAGTTGGAAGATGAAACGCTTTGGGACAATTTGGAATGTAGGAGATACTCTCATCACTGCCATCGGGCAGGGCTCTTTTTTAACCACTCCCCTGCAAGTAGCCAATTACACCGCTCTGATTGCCTCAGGCAAACTCCCTACCCCTCATTTTTATCGTAATGGAGATTTCAAGTCAAAAGATGTGCTCGATTCCTTCCAAAAGTCCAAATTACCAGTCCTACGAGAGGGTATGCACGAAGCCTGCAGCGAGCAAGGAGGCACAGCCTACAAACACATGCAGGGAGTAAAAGTGAGCGTGGCATGTAAAACAGGCACGGCACAAGTGGTGGCTATCGATCAAAATGCTCTAACACGCATTAAAGAGAGTGAGATGGAATACGCCCAGCGCTCGCATGCCTGGATCACCGCCTTTTTACCTTATGAAAAACCCCAATACGCCATCACCATTTTAGTCGAGCACGGCGAAGGGGGGAGTAAGAATGGTCCTATTCTTAAGGAGATGGCCAATATGCTCGTGGATTTGGGCTATGTTCGAGACAAACTGTAAGCGCCGAATACTAAAATTGTGTTACGATGCCCCCGCGTTCTTGTCTAGGTACACCTGGAGATCGCACACATGCAGGCACTTTTGGAGTTAGGTGTGGATATGTTGCTAGTCCTATCAATTCATTTTATCGCGCTGCTAACCCCAGGTCCTGATTTTGTATTAGTTAGCACCTACGCGCTCAAGACAGATTTCCAATACGCTTTTAGGGCTGTATTAGGAATCGTGCTGGGGGTCTTCATCTGGATCATGCTTTCTCTCTTTGGGCTTAAGCTATTTTTTGAAACATTTCCTCTAATGCGTACGCTCATCACTCTTTTAGGGGCGTGTTACTTGCTTTATTTGGCATTTTTATGTCTCAAATCGGCTGCTAAACCGATGGTATGGAGTGCCCAAAATTCTCAAAATGCGTTTTTAAGTGGCTTTTTTACCAATATCCTCAACCCCAAAGCCGCGCTTTACTTTGGAAGCATTTTTTCTGGTTTAGATTTTTTCTACAACAACCATCTCTTGGTCCTGGCCATCTTAGCACTTAGTGTAGAAAGTTTGGGATTTTTTACCTGCATTGCTATTTTGTTTTCTAAACCTCAAATGAAGGGCTGGTATAGTAAACACCATCGGTATATGGATTATGGCTGTGCCTTGATCTTTGCTCTCTTTGCTTGCTTTATCTTTGTGGAATTCTTGACTCGCTAGAGGTGGAAATTTCTTTGGTCGTATCTCGCATTTGGATTTGCGAAGATTTTCTGCCAGTAAGGTTAAACAAAAGTTTAACTCAAAATTGATAGAATCAAAGCAGTTTTTTGTGTTTTTTGGAGCGAAATGGGCAGGTATTGGATATGGTTGTGCGCTCTCTGTTTAGCGGGGTGTTTGCAACCCATGAAAGACCCCGATGCTGAAAAAGTTGACTCGCAGGTGCAGTGCGGTTTTGGTTCGGGTGATTGTTAGAAGGATGGAATTGGGAGAATTAATTGGTATCAAACAGGGGGGGGTGATTTACGATGTGCAGAGCGCACAGGAGTTAGGTTTACTACAAGGAGATCAGCCCAGCGCGGACGGGCAGGCTATTTACCTAGATGAGAGCAAAGAAGCTTTAGATATTTTGCGCCATTCTTGTGCACACTTGATGGCGCAGGCTATTACACAACTCTACCCAGATGCGCAATTCTTTGTGGGACCCGTGGTGCAGGAGGGGTTTTATTACGACTTTAAAACCCAAGCGAAAGTCTCTGAGGAAGATTTAGCGCGCATTGAAGCCAAAATGCGCGAGATTGCCGCGCATGCTCACCCCATTTGTAAGTATAAACTCAGTAGAGAAGAGGCTAAGGCGCGTTTTGCCCACGACAGGCTTAAGCAGGCGGTGATGACCAATATTGAGGGTGATGTGCTCAGTATTTACACACAAGGGGATTTTGAAGACCTGTGCAGGGGGCCGCATTTACCCAATACAGGACTACTCAAGCATTTCAAGCTCACTAAATTAGCCGGGGCGTATTTAGGAGGTGATGCCAGCCAAGAGATGTTACAGCGCATTTATGGGATCGCCTTTAGCACTAAGGAGAGTCTAAAGGCTTATTTAACTCAGCTTGAAGAGGCTAAAAAACGTGATCACCGCAAGTTAGGGCAAGAGCTTGGGCTATTCCGCTTTGATGAGGAAGTGGGGGCTGGCCTGCCTATTTGGCTACCCAATGGTATGCGTTTGCGTAAGCGCATTGAAGATTTACTCAGTGTAGCGTTGTTAAGAGATGGTTACGAGCCCGTGCGCGGCCCCGAAATTTTAAAAAGCAGTTTGTGGAAAATCAGTGGGCATTATGATAATTATAAAGAAAATATGTATTTCACGACCATTGATGAGGTGGAATACGGCATTAAACCCATGAATTGCGTGGGACATATCAAAGTTTATCAACACGCTCTGCGATCTTATCGCGATCTCCCTCTGCGTTTTTATGAATACGGGGTGGTGCACAGGCATGAGCAAAGTGGAGTTTTGCATGGACTTTTGAGAGTGCGTGAATTCACCCAAGACGACGCGCATATTTTCTGTCGTTTTGATCAAATTAGGGAAGAAGTGCAGGCTATTTTGCAATTCACCAAGAGGGTTATGGAGGCTTTTGGCTTTGATTATGAAATGGAACTCTCTACCAAACCAGAAAAATACATCGGGAGCGATAGTGTATGGGAACAGGCCACTGATGCGCTCAAAGCAGCCCTAGAGGATCAGGGCGTGCCCTTTAGTATTGATGAGGGGGGCGGAGCGTTTTATGGACCTAAAATCGATATCAAGATTACAGATGCAATCAGGCGCAAATGGCAGTGTGGCACTGTGCAAGTAGACATGAATTTGCCAGCGCGTTTCCATTTGAGCTATGCGAGCGAACAGGATAGCCAAGAGATGCCTGTGATGATTCATCGCGCTATCTTAGGTTCGTTTGAGCGTTTTATCGCCGTGCTCACCGAACACTACGGCGGGAATTTTCCCTTTTTTATTGCGCCTGTGCAGGTCGCGCTCGTGCCCATTTCAACCGATCAACACAATTATGCACAAAACATCTGTGAGCAATTACGCCATGCGGGTATTTTTGTAGAAATAGCGAGCAAAAATGAGAGTTTGGCCAAGCGCATCCGCACCCTAGAAAAGCAAAAAGTGCCCTTGATTGCAGTAATGGGGGCTCAGGAAATGACACAGAATAGTTTAGCGATCCGTGATCGCGCCAAAGGACAGCAATACGACATGGAATCAAAGGAGTTTATCAAGATGTGTCAAGAAAGAATGCAAGAGGTTGGCTTTTGAGTAAGGATGTGTTGTTAAACGACGCAATCTCCTTTAAAGAGGTGCGTTGTGTGGGTGATGGAGGCGAACAATTTGGCATTATCAGCGCGGCAGAAGCTTTGAAAATTGCGCGTAGTAAAGGCTTGGACTTAGTGCTCATCAGCGCGCAAGCCAAGCCTCCCGTGTGCAAGGTCATGGATTATGGCAAGTTTTGCTATCAGGCAGAAAAAAAACTCAAAGAAGCCAAAAAAAAGCAAAAGCAGGTTGAAATCAAAGAGATCAAGCTCTCCACTCAAATTGCCCAAAATGACATCAATTACAAGGTTAAACACGCCAGAGAGTTTATAGAGGAAGGTAAGCATGTTAAGTTTAAGGTGGTCTTGCGCGGCCGAGAGAGCCACGATCCTAGAGCCGGCTTAGATGTCTTGCAACGCATACACGCGATGATGAATGATATCGCCGATGCGCAAAAAGAGCCTAAGACAGAGGGGCGTTTTGTGATGTGGCTCTTCGTGCCTCAGAAAAAGTAAATTCAACAGAAAGGAGAGAACATGCCCAAGATGAAGACCAACCGCGGGGCAGCTAAACGCTTCAAGGTAAAAAAGAGCTTGATCAAGCGCGGCAGTGCTTTTAAAAGCCATATTCTGACCAAAAAAAGTCCCCAGCGCAAAGCCAACCTCAATGCCCCCCACTATGTGCACCCTACTAATCTGCACTCTGTGGCGAGCATGTTGTGTAAGGCATAATAAATCCCCCTTGCGTGCGTCTGCACAAACAGGGAAAGCTTGATTTAGATCACACCTATTAGGTAAAGGAAACCCATGAGAGTAAAAACCGGAGTGGTGCGCCGTCGCCGCCATAAAAAAGTTTTAAAGCTTGCCCGCGGATTCTACAGCGGAAGGCATAAGCATTTTAGAAAGGCTAAAGAACAATTAGAGCGCAGCTTGTGCTACGCTTTCAGAGATCGCAAACAGAAGAAACGCGATTTTAGAAGTCTGTGGATTGTGCGTATCAATGCAGCTTGCCGTATGCATGATACCAGCTATTCCAGGTTCATGCATGCGCTTAAGAGTTCACATATTGAACTCGATCGCAAGGTTCTGGCCGATATGGCTATGCATGACATGAACGCCTTCAGCGCTCTACTAGAGCAAGTCAAAATACATCTTTAAGATAAGAGCGCGCTTCTTAGCGCGCCAGCACAAACACACCCGAAATTTTTATTAGTTTTCTGAGGTTTTTACGCAGAAGCAGGCCCTAGGCCTTGAGTTTTTCTAAATACTCCCCAGTCTGGGTATTGACCTTGATCACTTCACCCTCGAGCACATGAAAGGGCACTTGCACTACTGCGCCCGTTTCTAAAGTGGCAGGTTTTTTGCTACCGCTAGAGGTGTCGCCTTTGAAATTAGGAGGAGTTTCTGTAATTTTCAGCGCCACGACTTGGGCAACCTCCACAGAAATTGCCTTTTCATTGTGAAAGAGGACTTGCACTTGTGAGCCCTCTAACATCCATTTGGACGCTTCTCCAACTTGATCCTCACTCAGGGCAATCTGCTCGTAGCTTTCTACATCCATGAATTGGTAAGACGCGCCATCGTGGTAGAGAAACTGCATGGGTTTTTGCAATAAGTTTGGCTCTTCGCACTTGTCCCCTGCGTGAAAAGTCTTTTCAATCACCTTGCCATCTAGGAAAGACTTGATCTTAGCGCGCACAAAGGCTGCACCTTTGCCTGGCTTGACATGCTGGTATTCCACAATGCGATAGGGCACGCCCTGAATCTCAATCTTGAGATTTTTTTTGAGTTCGCTCATTCCAATGGCCATGGATATCCCTTAAATTTTACCTGCGCTGCCTAAAACTTGCATGCGCTCGACAATGACAGATTTGACCGCCTCAATGCCCGGGTTAAAATACTTGCGCAAATCAAATTCAGAAGGGCTCTCTTGTGCCATTTTACGCACTTGTGCTATGAAGGCTAGGCGCAAATCTGTATCGATATTGATTTTATTAATCCCGCCCTTAATGGACTCCTCGATGAAGCTGAAGGGCACGCCCTTGCCTCCCTTTAAATCCCCACCTGTGGATAAGAAAGCTTCGCGGACATTTTCGGGGATGGAGCTAGCTCCATGCAAGACAAGCGGGATATTGGTGCGCTTTTTGACTTCGACAAGTCTTTCAAAGTCTAGCTTAGGCTCGCCCTTGAATTTAAACGCTCCGTGGCTCGTTCCAATAGCAGGAGCGAGATAATCCACCTTACTCACTTTGACAAATTCCTCGGCTTCATCAGGGTTGACCAAAACCGCATCTTTTTCATCTACAGAGATATTGTCCTCAATGCCCATTAGACGACCTAATTCAGCTTCTACACTCACATTTTTAGAATGGGCGTAATCCACCACTTGTTTGGTGAGCTCCAAGTTTTCCTTGTAGGGATGGTGAGATGCGTCGATCATCACAGAGGTAAAGCCCGCATCCACAGCCTTTTTACAGCTCTCAAAAGTGGTGCCGTGATCCAAGTGTAAAGCCACGGGAATATGGGGATAACGCTTAGACATGGTGTGCACCAGACCTAGAACCATATCAATACCTAAATATTTGATTGCCCCCTCGCTGGCTTGCACGATTAAAGGGGATTTTGCGCTGTCCGCGGCCTCAAAAATGGCTCGCAACATTTCTACATTTACAAAGTTAAATGCGCCCACACCATAATTTTCCTCGTGGGCCTTATTGAGGATTTCACTTCCTTTGACTAACATAATGGTCCTTAAAATTTATGATAGAGATTCAGGGATTTTTGATATCGATCTTAACCCGTTTACGCAATTTATCCAGCTCATTTTTAACATACTCTTGGAATTGGTGTTCCTTCAAAATTCCAATGATCGTCTGCTTCGCTTGCGCATAGGTAGGGGTGATGGGTTCATTTTTCTTTATCAAATAGATGATGTGATAACCAAATTCCGTTTTGACAGGCTTTTTGGTATAAGTGCCAGGCCTGAGAGCAAACACTGCGTTGGAGAATTCAGGTGCCATCTGGTTTTTTTGAAATTTGCCTAGATCACCCCCATTTTTCGTATTCTTAGTGTTAGGATCGATTGAATCACGGTTGGCAATTTTGATAAACTCGTGCTCTAACTTATTCTTGGGCACCTTGTTGAGTTCGGAGATAACACGCTTGGCATCGGCTTCCGTCTTGACTAAGATATGTCTAGCTTGCGCTTCTTGTTGCACAAATTTTGATTTGTTCGCCTCGTAGTATTCCTTGAGTCTGCTCTCAGGAATTTCTTCCTTGCCGATAGCTTCCGCCTTACGCTTGGCCCAAATCTCGACCAGAAGTTGTTTTTTATAGCTTGCCATGCTATGCCTAAACTCTTCGCTATCCTCCAAGTTTTCCTTTTTGGCTTCCCGTTCAATCAAGAGATTATTAATCGCTTGCTCCAGCAAGCCCCGTTTTTGCTCTTCCTTGAGCTTATCAAAGTCGAAGTTCGGGTTTCTCTGCTTAATCACATCAAAGTCGTTTTCTGTGATGCTCACCACATCGGGCTGACTACTTTTTTTACTTTTTTTGCTCGTCTGTGTGTCCGGGAAAGTGACGGTCGCCAGGGTGGTCGCCCCTACCATGCCCACGCCAAGCACACTGGCCAAAACCACACTCAACACGCTTCTTTTAACCATAAAATTCTCCAAAGTATTGTAAAATGAGAGCCTGCTATGACAAGCACACATAAGCTTGCATTTTAGCATGCAAAGCTTAAATATACGATAGAGAGAGAATCCTATGAAGAGTCCGTTGCGCACTATCCAAGAGAGTTGGAAAGATTTTTTGAGTTGGAAAATGCTGTTTGTAAATTTAGGTCCCGTCCTCATCGGGTTGCTATTTTGGGGGATTTTGTTGTTTTATTTTGGGGATAACATGGTGCGCATTTTAGAGGGTTTTTTGCCCACGAGTTGGTATCGTTACGCTCATAGTGGAGGGTTTATGCCCGCCCTTTTCTTGCTAGTCTTTAAGTTTTTCGTCTACATGTTACTAGGCTTATCTGTGCTGATTTTGAGTTTAATTGGCAATGTTTTGGTAGCAATCTTTTACACCCCCATTGTGGTTGCTTATGTGCACAAGAGAGATTATCCTAGTTTACCCCTAGAGAGTTTTGGTGACATGGGGCTTTGCCTACAACACTTCCTCAAACAACTCGCCTATTTGTGCATGTTCTTACTGGTGTGTTCCCCACTCTACTTTATTCCTTTCATTGGGGTTTTCGTTTCCTTGATTCCGCACTATTTCTTTTTTAAGAACACGCTCTCCTTTGATATCGCTACCTCTGTTTTTAATCAAGAGCGCTACGCAGAGGTGCTCAGAACGCACAAGATCAGCCACCATAAAATCTCCATTTTAGCCTATCTTTTCTCCCTGATCCCCGTGTTTAATTTCTTTGCTACTTTATTGCAGACCATTGTTCTCACGCGTTACTTCTTAGAGCTCAAGGCACAGGAAAAATTAGCCCACTAGTTTGGCTAAACCCCAGCCAAGTGCCACGCATACCAACCCTAGAATATTTGTACTTAGTACATAGGCGAGGGCTTCGCCGATGGCTTGCTTTTGTAAAAGCTTGAAGGTGTCTAGCCCAAAGGAAGAAAAGGTTGTAAAGCCTCCCAAAACCCCCGTGATAAAAAATACACCCGCCTTATCGCTCAACATGGATTTGAGAGCTAAATGCCCCACAAAGCCGATCACAAAACACCCGATCAAATTCACGCTAAAAGTGCCCAAAGGAAAACTCTCCCAGATTAAGAACCTAAAGGGCATGATCTTGCCCACAAAATAGCGCAAAGAACTCCCAACAGCCCCGCCCAAAGCAGCCCATAAAAACGTGAAGTGCATACAAGCCCTTTTTAGGATATCTTAATACAAGAGGAGAGGGTTTTGGCTAATGTGATGCAGGCTTCTAGGCTGGGTTTAGGGCTTTGATAGGCACAAATGGCGGGATCAAAAGCCTTAAAAGTGCTCGCACCAATAGCAATCGCCTTATAACTCTCCTCCCAAGAAAAATTAGCCAAAAAAGCATGGTAGGTGCTAGGAGCGGTAAAAATGAGAATAGAGTGGGGTTTGGGCTTATACTCTTGGGACAATATAAGAGGTCTATTTTCATAAACAATCAAAGAGGACAAATGATCTAAGCTATTTGAGGCGGTGGTCTTAGCCCGCACAAAGAGCGCACGGGGGGGTAATTGAGACTGGATTTCTTGAGCAAAGGTAGGTGCTTGAGCGCTTTTTCCCGTAAACACAACATGAAAACCTAAAGAACGAGCAGTCTGCGCACTTTTAGCCGCCAACACAAAAACGGGCAGGGTTTTCAAAAAGGCCAAAGCGGGTGTGCTTTCTAAAGAGTACTCCAAGGCCAGGGGGGCATGTTTGGAAGTAAAAATGAGAGCCTGGAGAGGTTTTAGGGCTATGGGTGCGCTCAAAGGGGAACTAAGTGTGTAGTTGGCATGTTGTAGAGGTAAATAGATAATCTCATTGCACACTAAAGAGGTGGCTAAATCCCCCTTATAGGGGGTGGGGCTCACCACCACGACAGAGATCACTAACTCCCCACTAACTCTAAGCCTAAGTCTTTAAACTCTTCAAAATTGCCCTTGAGAAAATAGACATTGTTCACCCCTGCACTGTGCAAGGCGCTCGCGTAATGCGATGCTGTATTGCCATGCCAACACTGCAACAAGATTTTTTTCTCTGAGTGGGCTAGGGCAAAATCTCTAATGGCATTCAGATCGTCCATATGACAAGCTTCTTTTAAATGTGCTTCGCGGTAGGATTTGGCATCTCTAATGTCAATGATATGGTAATCCCTAGGATTGAAGTCCTGCACATCTACAAGTTGATGTGTGTAATCGCTTTTAAACACGACACTCCCTTTTTTAAGTTTGGATTTTAACACGCTAGAGGCGCTAAAATGTCTCATCATGCACGAAGGCTCACGATGACATCTAATTATACCGACTTTTGCCAAGAAGCTCTGGTTTTGAAGCTATCAGGCGTTCCACACATCTGTTAAACTAGTATCAGTAGTGATTCTGCCTACCAAAAGCGATGACTACTCTAACAAAAGTTTTAGACATGTTTTAACACACTCCCCTAGCTTAGTTGCTTGACTTAGTGGCTTGCAAGATTACCAGAGACTTGCATGCTAGGCATGTCTTAGCTCCTTTACTCCAAGAGTTAAGCCCT